>NZ_JALKBB010000031.1:0-72253 GCF_023016025.1 Arenibacter sp. S6351L
TGTGCCTGCTTATAGGTCATTTCGCCTTTTTCAACTTGGGAAATAACGGCCAATTTAAAACCTAGATTGTAATCGCGTTGTGTCCGCTTATTACCAGTAATCTTTGAATGTTTCATAAATAAGTCGATTTTGTGTCAACTTATTTTAGGACGGGACTTTCTTATAAAACAATAAAGCCTCCCAAACGGGAGGCTTTATTGTTTTTGGTAACTCGGTTTCATTATAATGGAGGCATTCTGGTAATTTTAAGCTTTAGGGCTATTTTACCATTCTTGAATAGGGAATAACAGTGGTATACCCCTTTTCCCTAAAGTAATCTGGAGTGGTTTTGTTGCCTGTTGCCAGTATAAAATCTCCTCCCCAGGCCCCTAGACTTTTAATAGCTCCCTTGTAATCCGGAAACAACCGTTCTTTAACCGTGGGCATTCCTAGGATCTCGCTTAAAATTGTTTCATGTTTTTTAATGAGTTTGTCAAATTGGGACAAGCGCGTACAGGTCAATATTCTTTGGGTAATACTATTAATTTGGGATATGGCGGAAAAGGTGTTGAATTCTTTTTTACGATACAGGGCAATACCTTCCCTACTGTTCTGTTTTTGATTTAGATATACAAAGTACAGGTCGTTTTTAAATGTGGGGTTGAAGGATGCCGGCTGTACAATAGGTATGTTGTTCTTTAATTGGTAGGTAATCGGAGAATTATTTTGTGCACAGGCAATATCGTACCCACTACCTGAAAACGCGTTCCATAGTAGGGCATAGGCATCTATATGGGCCCATTGGGCTATGTTGTTGATCAGGGTAGATGATGACCCCAATCCCCATTCCCTTGGAAAATTTAATGCCGTGGTAATTTCATAGCCTTGGGAATTGGTTAAAAAACTAGGGTTCAATTTTCTGGCTTCGAAAAGAATTTTTTTAAGGGTAGCCGAAATAGCCAATGCTTCCTCGGAAACGGTGTTTTTGGAAACCGGGCTAAGACCCTCCAATTCATAAATACTTTCAAACCACGGTTTTCCTTTTTCGTCCAAACTCTTCCATGTCAGCAGCTTGTCCTGAGTTTCTTTTACAGATAATGATTGTCCGTAAAGGGTGGGTACCGCTAAACTTTGGGCACCATCCAAAACCAGATACTCCCCGGTAATCAATAGTTTTCCGTTACTGTAATATTGTTTTATCATTTTTTGTTTCTCAACTCTTTAAAGGCCTCCACTACTGCGCTATGGGAGGCCGTATGCTTTTTAAAATAGTCTATTAAGCTTATTTTCTCGTCTTCCGTAGCGCCTAATTGGTTCAAGATATTCAATAGATGCATTTTCATATGTCCTTGTTGGATACCCGTGGTTACCAAAGAACGTACGGCGCCAAAGTTTTGAGCGAGTCCGGCTACGGCTACAATTTGCATTAGTTCTTTTGCGGTAGGATTTTGTAAAATTTCCAAGGCAAGTTTTACCAGCGGATGTAATGTGGTTAGGCCACCCACCGTTCCCAGGGCCAAGGGAATCTCTATCCAGAATTTAAATATTCCGTTTTCTATATTTGCGTGTGTAAGACTGGTATAGCGTCCATCTTTTGATGCATAGGCGTGAGCCCCTGCTTCTATGGCCCTAAAATCGTTTCCCGTAGCCAAAACTACAGCATCAATTCCATTCATGATCCCTTTGTTGTGTGTAACTGCCCTGTAGGGTTCCACTTTTGCAATATTTACGGCACGCACAATTTTTTTGGCAAAATCCTCGGCAGTAATGCCATGGTGTGCTTTCAAATCGGAAACGGGACAGCTTACCTCTGCCTTTACCACGCAGTTCGGGATGTAATTGGAAAGAATACTCATGACTATTTCAATATCTTTCTCCGTATCCGTAAATTTTTCATAACACAGGGCTTCTTCCTTTAGGCTTTGGGCAAACCCTTCCAAACAGGAGTTTATGAAATTGGCTCCCATGGCATCCAAGGTTTCAAATGTGCAATGCAGTTGGAAATAGTCATCCAAATCTGATGTTTTATCCCTTAATTCAATATTTTTTATTCCACCGCCTCTTTTTTCCATGTTTTTGACAATGGGTGCTACACTGTTGATCAATCTCGGCTTCACAAGCTTGAAAAATTTAGTAAGTTTTTCGCTATCGCCGTGATACATGAAATGTACCTGACCTACTTTTTCAGTTCCCAGAATGGTGGTCTTAAAGCCGCCACGGGTCTGCCAAAATTTTGCAGCCTTACTGGCTGCTGCAACCACAGAACTTTCTTCAATGGCCATTGGAATGGCGTAAAGTTTGTTGTTAATGAGAAAATTGGGTGCAATCCCTAGGGGTAAATAAAAGTTGGTGATGGTATTTTCAATGAATTCATCATGCAAATTCTGCAATTTTTCATCCTCGTTCCAATACTGCTTTATAACTGCAATGGTTTCTTTGGGGTGTTGGGTATAATGTTGGGCAATCCAGTTAATTTTGTCCTCTTTGGACAGTTTGGAAAATCCTTCTATAGGTGTGGTCATTAGGCTTTAAATTTCTTTGTGTAAAGATAGTAATATGGTGCCAATCCACTGTACATCTTAAAATGGGTTTAAAAAGGTTAAAAAATGTTATTTTTTAGCTGTTAAGTCTATTTCTTTGTGGATTTTTTAGTAAACTTGGTGATTTGAATAATTTTTTGAAAATTCTGAAATTCTTATAGTTGAATTTCAGTAAAAATAAATCTAATAAACCTTTGTTTTTGTGAGAATATCCCCCTCGCTATTGCTAATAGTATTTTTTTTGTGCCATTTTTCAGTTCTTATGGCCCAAAATAAGGAGCTGACTCTGGAAGAGATTTATGATGGTACTTTTAGCGTTGAAGGTTTGGATAAATTGCAGTCCTTGAAAAATGGTAAACAATACACCATTTTAAGTGTGGATAAGGCAACAGCTACTTCTGCTATCCTGAAATATGATTACAAAACCCAGAAAAAGCTGGAGACAGTAGTTTCTTCGTCAAATTCGGTCCCATATTTTACTTCCTACGAGTTTAGTGAAGATGAATCAAAATTATTGTTGGCCACGGCAATTGAGCCTATCTTCAGACGTTCTAGCCTTGGATTTTTCTATGTATACGACCTTAAATCAAAAAAAATATCCGCCGTTTCAAGTTCTAAAATTCAGGAACCTTCCCTTTCTCCGGATGGCAGCAAGGTGGCCTATGTGCAGAACAATAATATTTTTATTTGGGATATAGCCACCAATGATACCAAGCAACTTACATTGGACGGGGAAAAAAATAAGATAATCAATGGCATAACAGACTGGGTCTACGAGGAAGAATTTGCCTTTGTGAGGGCATTTGAGTGGAATGCCGATGGTTCTAAATTGGCATTCATACGATTTGATGAAACCAATGTTCCTGAATTTTCCATGGACGTTTATGGCAGCAATCTTTACCAGACCCAAACAATATTTAAATACCCTAAGGCAGGGGAGGCCAATTCGGAGGTTTCCCTTCATATTGTAGATGTGGACACTTACACTATTACCCAGATTGATTTGGACGAATCTTATTATATCCCTAGAATTAAATGGATGAACGACCCCAATTTTCTTAGCGTTCAGACCTTGAACCGTCACCAGAACAAACTAATGTTATATTCGGTAAACTCAATAAATAGTACCAGCAGTCTTTTATTGGAAGAAATAGATGCTGCTTATGTTAGTGTAACGGACGATCTTACCTTTTTGGCCGATGACAGCTTTATCTGGACCAGCGAGAAGGATGGGTTTAAGCATATTTATATGTATGATGTAGAGGGCAGATTAATGAATCAGGTTACCAAAGGTCCTTGGGAGGTAACCAAATTTTATGGATATGACCAAAATGAAGATCTAATTTATTATCAATCCACGGAAAAAGGATCTATAAACCGGGATGTCTATAGTGTTGGCAGCAATGGGGAGGATAAAAGGTGTCTGACTAACAAATTAGGGCATAATTCCGCCGATTTTAGTGCCGATTTTACCTATTTCATAAATACTTACTCCAGTGCAACCAATCCCCCGGAATTTACGCTACATAATTCTTTGAGCGGAAAAAAAGTAAAGGATATTTTATATAATCGGGGGCTAATATCTAAATTGAAGAATTATAGGATACATCCAAAGGAATTTTCTACTATCGCCATAAATGGCAATGACTTGAATATGTGGATGATAAGGCCACAAGATTTTGATGCAACCAAAAAATATCCATTATTTATGACCCAATATAGCGGGCCAGGTTCGCAAAAGGTATCCAATAGCTGGATGGACACCAACGATTATTGGTTTCAAATGTTGGCCAATGAAGGGTATATTGTGGTATGTGTAGATGGAAGAGGTACCGGATATAAGGGAGCCGAATTTAAAAAGGTAACCTATAAGGAATTGGGGAAATATGAGGTGGAAGATCAAATAGCCGCAGCCAAAAAGTTAAGTGACTTGCCCTATATCGACGAATCAAGGACAGGGATCTGGGGCTGGAGTTATGGAGGGTTCATGTCTACCAATTGTTTGCTAAAGGGGAATGATACCTTTGAAATGGCAATTGCGGTGGCACCGGTGACCTCATGGCGTTTTTATGATTCCATTTATACCGAGCGTTTTATGCGTACACCTCAGGAAAATCCTAGTGGTTACGATGAAAACTCCCCGTTTAATTATCCAGAGCTTTTAAAGGGAAACTATTTATTGGTTCATGGTTCGGCAGATGACAACGTACACCTGCAAAATACAATGCGGATGGTGGAAGCATTGGTACAGGCCAACAAGCAATTCGACTGGGCTATTTACCCCGACAAAAATCACAGTATCAAAGGGGGGAACACCCGCCTGCATCTATACACCAAAATGACCAATTTTATAAAACAAAATCTATAATTCATAAACCATACTTATGCAGACAACCGTTAAAGCAGCGCATCAAAAGGAGTTATTTGGCCACCCAGTGGGACTTTATATACTATTCTTCACCGAAATGTGGGAAAGATTTTCCTACTACGGAATGAGGGCTATTCTGGTATTGTATCTAATAACCGAAACCACCGATAGGAACCCTGGTTTGGGCTGGACCAATATAGAGGCTCTGGCACTCTATGGTTGGTATACCATGCTCGTTTACGTGGCTTCCATTCCAGGAGGTATCATTGCAGATAGGATGCTCGGACAGAAAAAAGCGGTTATCGTTGGAGCGATACTTCTGGTAATAGGCCACAGTATATTGGCCATAGAAGAGATGTGGGCGTTTTATACAGGCCTTGGTTTTATTATTGCCGGTGTGGGAATGTTAAAACCAAATATTTCCACTATGGTCGGTGGACTTTATCCTAAAGGTGACATCAGAAGGGATAAAGGATTTACAATTTTTTATATTGGTATAAATATAGGAGCATTCCTTTCCAGTTTAATTGTAGGTTATGTGGGCGAGGTCTATGGTTGGCATTATGGATTCGGATTGGCCGGTATTTGTATGCTTTTAGGTCTTTTACAGTTTATTCTTGGCCAGAAATATCTGGTGGGTGTAGGCGACTTTCTTGGAAAATCTACGAATGTGGAAGATCAGGAGGCTTTAAAGAGACCACTTAATAAAATGGAAAAGGACAGGGTAATTGTTTTAATCCTCTCCTTCTTAATGGTAATCGTTTTCTTTGGAGCGTTTGAACAGGCAGGTGGATTAATGAATATCTACGCTTCCGAAAAAACCAATAGGATGTTGATTGGTTGGGAGGTACCTGCTTCATGGTTCCAATCCCTGAACGCCTTTTTTATTATTGTCCTAGGTGCTGTGGTTGCCAACTTTTGGGCCAATCGAAAGCTTAAAGGAAAGGAAGCTTCCTCTCTTTTTAAAATGATCGTTGGGCTAATTATTATGGGAACTGGATTTTTATTTATGACTGCGGCAACGGCCCAGTTTGAAAGCTCTGGGTCCTCTGCCATGTATTGGTTGGTGCTGGCGTATATGTTCCATACGGTGGGCGAGTTGAGTCTGTCTCCAGTATCGCTATCGTTTGTAACCAAATTGGCTCCGGCCAAATACGCTTCCTTAATGATGGGCCTATATTTTGCAACAACAGGTTTTGGAAATAAATTAGCAGGATTATTAGGGGAATCTGCTTCACATCTCGGAGAGTATACGGTATTTACAGGTATTGCCATTTTCTGTATTCTTTTTGGATTGCTTATTAGAGTCTTCTTGAAAAAATTAAAGGCATTGACACATGGTGCCGAAGATAATGAGAAGAGAATTGCGCACTAATAACTTAAATCGGCAATTTGTATATTAGTCCATTGGATTTTATGAATAGCCTGTAAAACTTGTTGTATTGTTCAATACAGTAGTAAGTTGTTGTTGATCCCAAAATTAATAATTTGTAATTCTGTTGTATATGAATACCGATATTGAAAATCTATTTAAGGACAAGGTTCTTGGACATCCAGCAGGACTATTTGTATTGTTTTTTACCGAAATGTGGGAGCGTTTCTCATTTTACGGGATGCGTATTTTATTGGTGTTGTTTTTAACGGCGCCCATTATAAGTGATAATCCAGGCTGGGAATGGCCAAGGGAACACGCTCTGGCCTTAATAGGTACCTATGCCTCCCTTTTGTATTTAACACCTATTATTGGTGGGTGGATAGCAGATAAAATAACGGGTTATAGGGTGGCAGTGGTCATAGGGTGTTTAATTATGACCTTGGGCCACGCTGCTATGGCCATCGAAACTACCGCTGCTTTCTATTTGGGCCTTGCCCTTTTGGTAATTGGTACAGGGTTCTTTAAGCCCAACATTACTTCCATTATTTCCGAAATGTACCATGGTAAGGAATCCAAAAAGGATGGTGCATATACTATATTTTACATGGGTGTTAACGCTGGAGCCTTTTTTGGAATGATGCTTTGTGGGTATCTGGCCGAAAATTTCGGATGGTCCTGGGGCTTTGGATTAGCGGGTATTTTTATGATGCTGGGTATGTTCCAATTTTGGTTGGCCAAGGATTTGTTCGGAAATATTGGTGCTAAACCCCTTAAAAAAGAGGAAACAGCCATATCGGCAAATGAAGTGGATAGTTTAGAAGGTAGGCAGGGGAATAATGAGGTAGAAACCAAATTGAATCCCTTTACCCTTTTTGATAAGATGTTGATCGTTTTATCGTCCATTGGTGGGCTGCTTTATTTATTTAACGATCCCTTTGAAAAAATACAAGGTACCAACTTGATGCCATTTAGCCTAGGTAATCTGAGTGGCACCAATGTGGTAATCCTTTGTTCCTTGTTGTTATTTTTGGTTTTGTTGGTTACCAGAATTGCCAGATATCTACCTGTGGTAAGGGATCGTATTATAGCTGTATCTATTTTCGGGTTTTTTACGGTTTTCTTTTTTGCGTTTTTTGAACAATCCTTGGGGTCTATGACCATTTTTGCCAGGGATTATACCAATAGGGAACTTGTTGGTCAGTCGGCCATGATCTTTAAGGTGGTAGATGCCTTGTTGACAACAGTACCCCTGGCAATAATAAGTTGGGTATTGGTGTTATTGGCAAAAAAGACCTTTACCCGTATTGGCTTGTCAAATATTATATTGGCCATCGCTTTCGTTGGACTTTGGATATTAGTGATCTATAGACTAATGGATAAATTTTCCCAAGAGGGCAATCAAGTGGATGCCACTTGGTTCGGCATTCTAAATTCATTTTTTATTATTACCCTGGCACCATTTTTTTCCAGATGGTGGGAAAGTAAATATAACCCAAGTGCCGCCATGAAATACGGAATAGGTCTTATCTTATTGGGATTGGGCTTTGCCGTACTGTCATTTGGCGCATCGGGGATCCCTTCAGGGGCCCAGACCGCTTCCGTAAGCATGATATTTTTAATTTTGGCCTATTTGTTACATACCATGGGGGAGTTGTGCATCTCCCCGGTTGGACTTTCCTATTTAAGTAAACTTGTACCGGCACGTATGATCGGTTTTATGTTCGGAATCTGGTATTTGGCCATTGCTATCGGGCAAAAGGCAGCAGGGACTATGGGAGGGATGATCGATAGGATTTCCGAACAATACTCCATGGGTACCTTCTTTTTAATTTTTACACTAGTTCCCGTGGGCGTTGGACTTATTTCAATCATTTTAAACCCGCTCTTAAAAAAATTAATGCACGGCATAAGGTAACTACTGCCAAGTGTAGAGAAATGCTCCTTTGTCGCCCGTATAGTGAAAAGGGAGCATTTTTTTGTGGCATGTAGCTTCCCATCGCTCTACATAACTTTTATAATTGCTGCCATCTGCAATAACAATATTCGGCGCAATCGAATCCAAAAGCCTCTCTAAATTAATTTTAGGGGATTGGGTTAGTACTAAGGTAGAAACATCATGATTTTTTGGAAGGGCTATATTGGCACTGTCCAATATAACCATTCTTTTCCCTCTTATGAGATAACTGTTTTTTATAGGTCGATGTTGCAACGCTACGATGTTTTGTGCAACGGCATAAT
This sequence comes from Arenibacter sp. S6351L, assembly GCF_023016025.1. Taxonomy (NCBI): domain Bacteria; kingdom Pseudomonadati; phylum Bacteroidota; class Flavobacteriia; order Flavobacteriales; family Flavobacteriaceae; genus Arenibacter; species Arenibacter sp. S6351L. Next base: position 8,501 of record NZ_JALKBB010000031.1, read on the forward strand.
CGTTGGTCATTTTTAATGTGGCTTTGGGATTGGTGGTAAATATCGTAAGCTTTTGTCCGGTTTGATGGATCAGGGCACTATTACGGGCAATATGTCCTATCATTAGGGATTCCTTGTTCTGTGCATTATGCCTAATAATAAAAACATAGGATTGAAAGCAAAGAACAAACGCTAGGAATACCACGACCCTTTTATAGGATGTTTTAATAAAGACCGTTACCATTGTTATGATAATACCATAACTGAGAATTAATTGAATGGCATCAAAAGAAATATTTCTAAAAAGAAAGCTTTCCTGCTGGGCAACTATCCCAATAATCGAATTCATCCAATGTATTACAGTATCGTAGAAAGTAACGAGAACAGGCGGTAAACTGTGGGCCAAGGACAATACTATTACCAATATTCCGTACCCTAAAATAAAGGCCAAAAAAGGTAGGATCAATAGACTTGAAATTAAAAACAATCCTGGAAATTGATGAAAGTAATATAGGCTTATAGGGAATACTCCCAGTTGAGCGGCAATACTTACGGAAAGCAACTCCCACCCTTTTTTTATAATCCAATATTGGGGAGTCCAGAGTTTTTGTAATAAGGGGTATACCCAGACTATAGCAAAAACGGCGGCATAACTTAATTGAAATCCTACCTGAAATAATAGTAGGGGATCCAATAACAATAAAATAAAGAACAGTGACAAAGCCAAGATATTAAAATGACTTGTAGGTCTATTCAAGTACAGGGCATAGGCTACAAAGGTAAACATGGTTGTTGCCCTGAGAATAGAGGCGGAAAGTCCCGCCAATAGGGCAAATACCCATAAAAGTAAGACAATAACAACCAATTTTATGGTTCTTCCTTTTGGAAGGATTTCCAACGGCCTCAATAAAAAATGGAGCAAACCCAAAAGAATTCCGATATGTAAACCTGACAATGCCAAGATGTGATAGGCTCCTGCATCCTTATAGTCGGTGTCGATTTCCGCCGTTATTTCATTTCGCTGCCCAAGAAGAAGTGCCTGGATAACGCCTAATTCTTCAGTGCCAAAATCCTCTTTTTTTAAATTTTGGATGATATGGTCCCTTATTTTGTAGGCTTTTCCAAAGATGGTAGTGGAGGCCTGGGGCATGATGTAGTAGTCATGTGCTGCAAGTTTTATCTGATGCTCTATTCCAATATTGGAAAGGTATTTTTTGTAATTGAACTGATGTGGGTTTAAGGGAGGTGTAATAGGGTGGAGGGTGGTGTAGGCTAATATTTCGTCATCGACCATTAGGGGACCAATTGAAGAATCCACCGCTATATTCAATAGTATTTTACCGCTGACCTTTAAACTGTCCATGCTGTTAACATGGGCCACATACCTATTCGAATAGCCATTGGGCTTTAATACTTCGCGAATTTTTAATGTATAGCCCCAATTTTTGTCAAGATTCTGTTGGCTATAATGCCGACCATAATTGCGGGACTCACTTAGTGTTAAGCTTAATATACCAATGGTTATGGCCAAAAGACCGGTAAAAAGTGCAAAAAGGAATGTGGGTAATTTACGGTAAAAGACAAATACAACTCCCAATAGGATCAATGAAACCAGGGCTAAGGAAAAAGATAGCGGAAGTGACGGACGTAGGTAATAACCAATTAAAATTCCACAGATTAGGCATAAAGTAAGCTTTACGGTCGTAAACTGCAGCAATCGCATCCTAAAGGATCCGGGCAGCCTTAATAAAGGCATAGTTCCAATAACCCTCCTGCAAAGAGGAAACTATAACACCTCGGGATGAGGTGGAATGAATGAATTTTATTTCATCCCCGTCTACCTGAACTACCAGGCCAACATGGTTTATATTGTTTTTTCTTCTGGAGGTTCCAAAAAAAAGTAGGTCGCCCTTGCTAACTTCCCTTAAATTTATTTTTTCCGCTTCCTCTGCCATTTGATAAGAAGCTCGTGGCAATTGAATATCATGCTCCCCAAAGGCTACATACAGCAATCCGGAGCAATCCATACCTTTATTGGTAGTGCCTCCAAACTTATAGCGGGTGCCCGAAAACGTTAGGGCAGTATTTATGATTTGCTCGGTTATTTTGGTCGCCGGTTTGTTTATGGATTCACCGCTTAAAGGAGTCTCACCTTTTATTTCTGCTGGTTTTTCCGAAGCTTCTACCGTTATTTTTCTTTCTTCGCGAGAGACATTTTTTTTCTTGGCCGCACCGCAGCCAACCAGCGAAATAATTAGGAATAAAGAAAGAAATCTTTGAATCATCCAAGTAAAAGTTAGTGCTCTTGGGTATCAAATTTAAATAATTAATTTAAAATCCGTCATTTTTTTCAGAAAACCCTTATAATTATCTCAAGTTAAATCGCCAATAATTGCTTTTTTTAACTACAGGATTATCAGTTTCGTTGTGGGATTAAATGGAATATACCGGTGTTCCATGAACTACAAAAATTTTTCAATGATCCAATTTGGCACTTTCAACAATTAGGGATGCTGCCTTTTCGCTGGCTCCTTTGCCACCAAGTTTTTTTTCCAATTCGTAATAGGCTTCAAACTGCTTCTTTCTTTCGGGCCCGTTTAAGATTTTATCGAGCTCCATGGTTAGGTTTTTGGTATTCAAGTCTCCTTGGATAAGTTCTTTTACAACCTCTTTGTCCATTATAAGATTCACTAGGGAAATAAACTTAAGGGTAATGATCCTTTTTGCAATTTGATAGGAGATCCAATTGGCACGGTAACAGACCACTTGGGGTATCTTAAAAAGGGCCGTTTCCAAGGTGGCTGTCCCGCTTGTCACTAGGGCGGCATAGGATAGACTTAATAAATCATAGGTCTTGTTGGAAATAAGACTTACCTGGGACGATTTTAGAAAGGGTTGGTAAAACTCCAGATCCAAACTAGGTGCCCCTGCAATTACAAATTGAAATTTCGGAAAAGATTTTGTGACCGATAACATTAGGGTAAGCATTTTTTGAACCTCTTGTTTTCTGCTTCCAGGCAACAGGGCAATAATGGGTTTGTGTAAGTCCAGATTATTCTCTTCCCTAAATTTTTTATCGCCAATTCTGGGAACGTCCCCAATGGCGTCTATAAGTGGATGACCAACAAAATTAACGGGATAGTGGTGTTTTTTTTCATAAAACTCTTTTTCAAAAGGAAGAATTACGTGCATGGCATCAATATCCCTTTTTATCTTATGTATTCTTCCTTCCCTAGAGGCCCATATTTGCGGAGAAATATAGTAGTTGGTCTTAAATTTGTTCTTTTTTGCCCAAGAGGCTATTCTAAGATTAAAGCCGGAATAATCTATAAAGACAATTACATCTGGATTAAAATCGCTTATATCTTCCTTGCAAAAGGCGATATTTTTGAAAATTTGATTGATGTTTGATATCACTTCCAGGAAGCCCATAAAAGCCATTTCCTTGTAATGCTTTACCAGGTTGCCTCCTGCAGCTTTCATTAAATCGCCACCCCAACAACGAATGTCGGCTTCCGAATCCTTTTTTTTAAGGGCTTTTATGAGGTTGGACCCATGAAGGTCTCCCGATGCCTCGCCAGCGATGATATAATATTTCATCCGTTTAGTTTCTGTGGTTCATTAGTAGTTCTGCCGTTTATTGAGATAAATAGCCCCAAGCACGATGCTAAAAAACTTTATAATACAAAATTAACATAGCCGTAAAAAGGGTGGCAATCATAACACCCCTTGCCCTATAATCCCTCCGAATTTTTAAAAAACCAAAAAAGGCAACCAGGTTTAGAATGGCCCCTAGCGCCAATAAACTGCCTACATGCCCCTGTTCAACGGCGGCTTGGTAGGTTTCTACAATACCAAAGTCCGAGAAGATCAATATATACAGTAAAGTTCCAATGGTATTGGCAATGATACCAACTATTAATCCGATTAATATTTCTTTTTTAATCATTTAGTTTCCAATTGTTAATATGTTGAATAGCGTGGTGTGCGGTTAGGTCAAATTGCGTGGGGACTACAGAAACATAGCCTTGGGACAGGGCATATTCGTCCGTATCCTCTCCCTTGTCCAATAGTTCAAACTCTCCTGTAAGCCAGTAATATTCCTTTCCGCTGGGGTTGGTTCTTTTGTCAAATTTTTCTTTCCAGTTGGCTCGGGCCTGTCTGCAAATTTTTATGCCTTTGGGTGCCTTGTTGTCGGTTTTGGGAATATTAACGTTGAGCACAACCCCATTGGGAATGCCATTGCTTAGGGCCTCCTGCACTATTTTTTGAACAGCCTCCTTGCTGGCCTCAAAATTGGCATTCCAGGAATAATCACAAAGGGAAAAACCTATGGCGGGTATACCTTCAATGCCGGCTTCAATAGCTGCGCTCATAGTTCCAGAGTAAATAACATTGATAGAGGAATTGGATCCATGATTTATACCGCTCACACATAGATCTGGTTTTCTTCCCAAGAGTTCCTGTAGGCCAAGTTTAACACAGTCGGCCGGAGTTCCGCTACAACTGTATTCTTCATTTGCACCGTTTTCCAAATCTACTTTAATCTTTTTTATATAAAGGGTGTTGTCTATAGTTATAGCATGTCCCATTCCCGATTGTGGGCTGTCCGGGGCCACTACGACTACCTCCCCCAAATCCATCATAAATCGAATTAACGCCCTTAAGCCGGGAGCTGTAATTCCGTCGTCGTTCGTGACAAGGATCAAAGGTTTAGCCATGGTATATAATTTATGCTGCAAAAATACGTTTTTAATCTATTATCACTTTTTCAATTATGAAGGGGAGATACTCAAATTTTACACTGAATTTATAGAAATGGCAATTTACTTCCAACCTTTGTGAGTGTCCAAGGCAATTGAGATATTAACAAAAGATTAATGGCAGATAGGCATAAAATGGCACGATTTTTTCGTTATCTTAGAGTAATTGGCATATTAGACCACTTTTAAAAGGCAAAACTTGGATTGCAGAGGTGGTTTGATTAATTTTAGATGATTGTAAGATTATAAAATGGAGGGGTGGTTTCTGTTTAAAAAACTACTCCAAATGTGGAAAAACAATAAAAAAGAATAGATGAAAAGAAATTTAGCCTACGCATTGATTGTAATGCTTGTTGCGGTAGCTTCATGCAGTTTTACCAACAAATCATTTGAAACTGATGACAAGGACAAATTGTTGTTGGACCTTATTACCTATGTCTTGGAACGCGGCCATTACCAGCCAAAAGATATTGACGATGATTTTTCCGTTAATGTTTTTGAAGGTTTTTTGGATATTTTGGATCCAACAAAAAGATATTTTTTGGAAAGCGACATTCAGGAATTTGAAAAATATAAGTTTCAGTTGGATGATCAGATAAAGAATACCGATATAACTTTTTTTGATATGGTCTACCAGCGTCTATTGAAGCGAATGGAGGACGCCAAGGAAATTTACAAGGAGGTTTTAGATGAACCTTTTGATTACTCGGTGGACGAATCTATTGAGATCAATTACGATGGTCAAGGATATGTGGACTCTCGCAAAGATTTGAAAGAGCGTTGGAGAAAGCAGTTAAAATATGCCACTTTAGGTACTTACGATTCCAAACTGAATTTGAACAAGGAATCTGCCAAGGCCAGCACAGATGGGGATGAGCCTGCTGTATTTGAAGAGGATAACAGTGCTACCGGACCATTGACCCCAGCGCAGGCTGAAAAGGCTGCAAGGGAATCTACCAAAAATACCTTGGATGATTATTTCGATTTTGTGGATGACCTGGAACGTAAGGATTGGTTTGTACAATACTTGAATACCATTGTTGAAGTATTTGATCCACATACCTTCTATTTTGCTCCGGACGACAAAGAAAAATTTGATACCAGTATGTCAGGTAAATTTGAAGGTATTGGTGCCCGACTTCAAAAGAAAAAAGATCAGACAAAAATAGTAGAGATTATATCTGGTGGACCCGTTTGGAGAGATCAGCAATTGGAAGTGGGTGATGAGATACTAAAAGTAGGACAAAATGGGGAAGCACCGGTGGATATTGTTGGTATGCGTTTGGATGATGCCATTAAGTTTATAAAAGGTCCCAAAGGTACTATCGTTGATTTGACCGTTAGAAAAGTGGATGGTTCCCTAGTGGTAATCTCCCTTACCAGGGATGTTGTTGAATTGGAAGAGTCCTATGCCAAATCTGCGGCCGTAATAAAGGGCAATCAAAAATACGGACTTATTAATCTACCCAAATTTTATGTAGATTTTGAGGACTATAATGAAAGAAACGCCGCTACGGACGTGGCCCAAGAAGTAGAAAGATTAAAACAAGCCGGAGCCGAGGGCTTAATCCTGGACCTACGTGATAATGGTGGTGGATCCCTTAAAACAGTTGTGGAAATGGCTGGGTTATTTATTAAGGACGGACCAATTGTCCAGGTAAGGTCTACGGATAAAAAACCAGAAGTTTACAATGATAAGGACGAACGTATACAATGGGATGGACCTTTAGTGATTTTGGTAAATGAATTATCGGCCTCTGCATCCGAAATTTTGGCTGCGGCCATGCAAGATTATAAAAGAGGGGTGGTTATTGGTAGCAAACAAACCTTCGGTAAGGGAACGGTTCAAAATGTAATCCCCTTGGAGAATATTGTAAGAGGTAATGAGCACGGAGATCTTGGGGCTATAAAGCTTACTACTCAAAAATTCTATAGAATAAATGGAGGATCTACCCAATTGGAAGGGGTTAAGAGCGATGTTGTTGTTCCAGATCGCTATAGTTATATAGACCTAGGAGAAAGAGATCAGGAAAATCCTTTGACCTGGGACAAGATTTCCCCAGCGGAGTATACTCCTTGGGATGGCTATATTGACTATGAGTCCACTATTGCCAACAGCACTAAAAGAATGGCTCAGAACAATCAAATAAAATTGATTGAAGAAAATGCGCAATGGATCAAAAAAGCGCAGGATGAAACTGTTGTTTCTTTGAAATATGAAGAATATAAGAAAGGATTGGAATTGGATAAGGAAAAGGCCAAGTATTTCAAAACCATTTCGGACTACGATTCACACCTAACCTTTGAATCTTTGCAATATGAAAAAGAGTTGTTTGTAAAGGATTCGGTATTAAGGGAAAAGCGTGATCGTTGGCATAAAGATTTGGCCAAGGATGTTTATGTTGAGGAAGCTGTTAATGTCTTGCAGGATCTTAAATTAAGTAATATAAAGAATTCTAAATTGGCCAGTGTAAAAGGTTAATTGTAGATAATCATAATAAATAAAACCTGCTCTTGTGGCAGGTTTTTTTATGAAATTCATTTTGTTGTGCTCATTGTAATAAGAAGTAATTATTTAAAAAGTCCATTACCTTTTCGGGGGACATTTCACATGGTTTTAATTTCTCTCCCTTTTCCGAAATATAAAAGTTAAAACTGATGAAATCTTTCCCGCCCAATTCCTCGGCATATACTTTAGTACTCCTTCCTTCATTAAAATCGGTTCGGGTAAGGGCATATTTTTTGCCATAGCACAGGACGGTAGAGTAGCCCAATGGGATGGTTTTTATTTTTTTTAATAGCATTTGTCAAGGATATAATGTTTTCCTGGTCTACGAACTACAGGAGAGCATGGAGCATCCTACTTTGTGCCTGGCCCATTCCGGTCGCTTAGCAAACCATTTTTCGGCTGACGGTTGTTCATGATATGGGTTTTTTAATAATTGGAAAAACTCATCCAACAAGGAGTAATCCCCTTTGTCCGCAGCATCTATGGCCAGTTGCGCCATATAATTTCTCAAGACATATTTAGGGTTTACAGTGTTCATTTTTTCCGCTCTTTGACTGTCGCCAATACTTTCCTTTTGCAATCTATTTTTGTAGTCAGTAAACCATTGCTTCCATTTTTCAAGGATGTCTCCCTTAACTTCTTCTAGTGTGTAAAAGGCATGCATCACTGGGGCTAAAAAGTCTTCATTTGTGGGGCTATCCTTTGTAATACTGCTCAGATTTCTAAAAAATATGGTCATATCGGTTTCGGTCAATTGTAAGTTGTCTTCCAATCTACCCAAAAGCTCTGCGTCATCTTCGTCAGAGTTAAAAAGACCAATTTTGGATTTCATCATCGAGAGATATTTTGTGGAATAATTATTACGGTATTCCATTAATATGTCTTCAAGTTCCTTAACATCCTCAATTAAAGGGAAGAGGGCATTTGCCAATTGATAAAGGTTCCAAAGGCCAATGTTTATTTGATTCCCATATCTATAGCGTTTATACTGTCGGTCGGTAGTATTGGGGGTCCAACCTTCCTCGTAACCTTCCAGCCAGCCATAGGGGCCGTAATCTATAGTGAGACCAAGAATGGACATGTTATCGGTATTCATTACCCCATGTACAAAGCCTACACGTTGCCAGTGTATGATCATATCAAGGGTATTGTTGGTGACCTCCCTGAAAAAGTGAAGATACCCTTCCTTGGTACCCTCCTTTAAATGGGGAAAGAAATGCCTTATAGTATAATCCGTGATTGTTTTTAGAGTTTTTTTATCCTGTCTCGCGGAAAAAATTTCAAAATTTCCAAAGCGTATAAAAGAGGGTGCCACCCTGCACACCACGGCTCCCTTTTCGTATTCAGGGTTGCCATTGTATAGCACATCCCTTAGCACCTGGTCTCCTGTGAGCGCCAGTGATAGTGCCCTGGTGGTAGGTACTCCCAAGTGGTACATGGCTTCACTGCACAAGTATTCCCTAATAGAGGAACGCAATACCGCCAGTCCATCGGCAGTTCTGGAATAAGGAGTCTCCCCGGCGCCCTTTAGTTGTAGTGCCCATTGTTTATTATTATGGTTAACTTCAAATAAATTAATAGCACGGCCATCTCCCAGTTGTCCGGCCCAATTACCAAATTGATGTCCTCCGTAGCACATGGCATAAGGATTGGTGCCAGGTAAAACAGAGTTTCCACTAAAAATACTTTTGAACTCCTCGGACTTGAGATCGTCTTCGGTCAGCCCCAGATCCTGGGCCAATTCATTCGAAGCATGGATCATACTGGGTTTTGCGGTCGTTTTTGGTGTAACAAAAGAGAAGCATGCCTGCATGACCTGTCTTCTTGTATTTTCATGGACAGGGTCGGCGGGGAGTTCAGTATTAAAGGTGTCTTTAATATTAAGGTTCATAAGGTGTTTATTCAATTATCGAGTTCCATTTTTCACTTCTTCTAGCAACGGCCTTTATATAGGAACATACAGCTACTGCCTTATATCCTTCTTTTGTTAATTGCTCAAAGGTACCTTCCACTAGTTCCTTGCCATATCCTTTTCCCCTAAGTTTAAGAGGTATCTCCGAATAGGTCAAATACATTTTATCATCCCGTAACTGGTATTCCACCTTGGCAATTTCGCCATTAATAGCCATGGTAAATCTCTTATTGTCTTTTTCGTGTTGTACTGTCAAATTACCTGTATTTGTGTTATTGTGCATTTTTTACTCGCTCTAAATTTTGATGAGCATAATTTCCACATGAGGTGGAATTGCTTTTTAATGCCTACCGTATTGGATAAATACGGATTGGGCAGAGATTAATAAGATTAACTCAACTATTGGACTTTTGCTATGGGCTTTATACTTTTCCTTTTTAATTGGTCCCAAACTAGGCTATTGCAATACTAGATGCTCCTATACCTTGGTTTTTTTAATTTTATCGGCATGCATTTTTCTTAGCTTGCTCAATTTTGGCGAGATAACGGCACTGCAGTAGCCCTGCGACTGGTTGTTCCTATAATAATCCTGGTGATATTCTTCGGCTTCGTAAAAGGTTTCCAAAGGACTTATTTCTGTAACAATGGCCTGCTCGTAATATGGGGCCACTTCCTTTAGAACCAACCCGGCAATTTCTTTTTGGGTATTATCGTGATAGTATATTACAGATCGATATTGTGTCCCTACATCCGCTCCTTGTCTATTTAAGGTGGTTGGGTCATGGCTGGTCATAAATATGACCAAGATGTCCTCATAGGAGATGATATTGGCGTCAAATGTTATTTGTACCACTTCCGCATGGCCGGTAAGACCAGAACAAACCTCCCTATAAGTGGGTCTGCCCGGTGCATTTCCGCCAGTATATCCCGAAATTACCTTTTGTACTCCATTCACTTCCTGAAAAATGGCTTCTACACACCAAAAGCATCCGCCTCCTACGGTAGCGGTTTCTAATTTTTTATTGTTCATCTGATACCCTTACTTTAATTATTTTCATGGATTCTGAATTAATACAATACCGCAAGCCACTGGGTTCTGGCCCGTCCGGAAACACATGCCCCAAATGGGCATCACAGGTATTGCACATTACTTCTACCCTTACCATACCAAAGGAAGTGTCCTTATGGTACTTAATGGCGTTTTCTTTTATGGGCTGTGTAAAACTGGGCCAGCCGGTTCCCGAATTAAATTTTATGGTGGAATCGAATAAAGGAGTTTCGCAACATACGCAACTGTATTTCCCTGCCTCATGGGTACTGCAGAGAGCTCCGCTATGTGGCGCTTCGGTTCCTTTGTTTCTAGTAATCCTAAATTGTTCAGGAGTTAGTAGTTCCAGCCATTCCTTTTCTGTTTTCTCCACTCTTTTATCAGGTTGTGGGTTTCCCTTAACACTGTAATTAATAACGTCTTTCCAAGTTAGCATGAATATTTTCCTTTCTTTTTTATTGTTTAAATAGTAATCGGTATTGCAAATAATTAATAGCTTTCTTTATTGGTATTGGGAGTGTTAAAATGTTTTGGTCATAAACATTTATGTACAGCAAATTGGTCGTACAAAAAGACCAATACTTACACCTGTGGAAATTCCCGAATGGTAGTTTTAATCTATATTTACACTATGAATAAATATAGGAAAAATAGGATAATTTATACCACCCTGATGCTGGTTTGTGTGGTCCTATTTTGGATGTTCGAGAATTTTTATACGCCCGCCCCATATTCCTCACCAGAAGGGGAGGGAAATAGGACAGAGATTCCGCAATGGCTATGGCCTAGTTCCACCACCGGTGAAATAGTACAGCACGCCCATTTTGCCCTGTCCTATAACGAAGCTTATGAACAGGCGGAGTGGGTGGCCTATGTTTTGGAGAAATCCCATTTAACCAATGATGATAGGAAAAGACCTCTTTTTCTTGAGGACCCTAAGGTGAGCAGCAAATCCGCAGATTGGAGGAACTACAAAGGTTCGGGCTATGATAGGGGCCATTTGTGTCCGGCTGGGGATCGCAGATTCTCGAAAAACGCCTATAATGAAACTTTTTATACGAGCAATATTACCCCACAGGACAGGGATTTTAACGCAGGAGTCTGGAATAGATTGGAGCAGCAGGTGCGGTATTGGGCCAAAAAGGATGGACCATTATTTGTTGTAACTGCAGGAGTTTTGGAAGGGGGGTTGTCCAGTATAGGGGATGAGGATGTGGCCGTTCCGAAATATTTTTATAAAATCGTAGCTAAGGGACAGGGTGAAAATCTAAAGATCATAGGATTCCTTTTTCCCAATAAGCAAGATAACGGGAAATTGGATCAATTTGTGGTCCCAGTGGATTCAATTGAAAAATTGACGGGTATCGATTTCTTTGCCGGATTGCCCGATGAACAAGAGGATTTTTTGGAAGCCGGTTTAAGTACCAGCGGTTGGAGATTTTAAGTCAGTTCATTTAATCTATTGGCATCCAATTTTAAGAAAATGAACAATAGTGCCGTAAAAAACAACAAACCAGAACCTCCATAGCTGAAAAAGGGCAGAGGTATTCCAATGGTAGGCAGTACTCCTATAACCATACCTATATTTATGAAATAGTGTACAAACAATATAGAGATTACGCCATAACCGTACATACGACTAAAGTCGTTTTTTTGGCGTTCGGATAGGTATACCAGCCGTAATAGTAAGGTGGTAAATAGAATTACCACGGTGGCAGTGCCTACAAATCCCCATTCCTCACCAACGGTGCTAAATATGTAATCTGTATGTTGTTCAGGGACAAAATCCCCTTTGGTGCGCGTTCCCTCCAAAAATCCTTTCCCGTATTTTCCGCCCGATTCAATAGCTTTTTCGGATTGATAGGTGTTGTAACCGATGTCCCTTCGGATCTCTTCCAATTTCTTCGGGTCCTTTTCCAATCGAAGCCATAGACTAAAGCGATCCCTATGCCTTTGTTCAAAAACGGAATTAAAAACAAAATTGACCGAAAGGGAGAATAGAACAATGGCTACGTAAATAAGGGCAACCGGTATTATGGGCACCTTGAAGGATGGCTTTTTTAATAATAGGAACAGCGCCAATAACAGCCCAAGGATTATGCTGACCCAAATAGTACCGAACATTAGCGTTAAAATAAAAATAAGAATCACCATAAACCCTATTCCAAGATAATAGAGTGGGAGACCTTCCCTAAAAATAACAAAGATCAAGGCAAAGAAGACCAAGGCACTTCCTGGGTCTGGTTGGGGAATGATCAAGAATGCGGGTATCAATATAATTAAAATGGCAATCATTTGATCTTTCTGCCGCTTTATATCTGTCTGTATATCACTTAAATATTTGGCCAGGGCAAGTGCGGTGGCAACTTTGGCAAATTCAGAGGGTTGAAGGTTGAAAAAACCAAGGTCGTACCAAGAGGTTGCCCCGGCAATAGTCTTTCCAAATACAAAAAGACCCAGGAGCAATACTACGGATACAATGTAAAACAGACTGGAAAATCGTTCGTAGAAATTGGCTTCCAAAGCGAGGATAATAATAATGGACACGGCACTTGTTCCAATAAAAAACAATTGTTTTCCATGTAATGAGGAAAAATTGAATATGGATGGGTTGTCGTCGGTAAAGGTGCTGGAATAAATATTTATCCAACCGATAAAAACTAGGGAAATGTAAATTAGAACGCTAAACCAATCCAGGCGTTTTAGGACACTTTTACCAGACACGCTCATTTATTTTAAAGGGTTGTCCGCTGTAAGGCTTTGCATATTCTTCTTCCAATGTTTTTTCCAGCATTCTTTTTTCCAAGTCTACCCGGGTTATTTCACCTTTTAGATATTTTTCAATCATTAAGGAGGCAATGTGGCCTGCATATCGTGATCCAAAGTATCCATTCTCAATGTAAACGGCGATGGCTATTTTTGGATTGTCTACGGGTGCAAAGGCAACAAAAACAGAGTTGTCCGTTAGTTGGGTACGAACCCCATTGATTCTTGTAAAGTTTTCTACCGTTCCTGTTTTACCGGCAATTTCGATTCCCTCTATTTGGAGCCTGGCCGCCGTACCTTTTTTGTATACTTCGGCCATTCCCTGTACAACCGGTTCAAAATGTCTTTTGTCGATGGTGGTATGTTTGGCTTCTGTGAATTCTGGAATGCTGATTGGGTCACCGCCAATTTTTTTAAGTACATGTGGTGTAAAATAATGTCCTCTGTTGGCAATGGCAGCGGTCATATTGGCCAGTTGAATAGGGGTAACCTCTACTTCTCCTTGACCTATGGAATTGGATATTATAGTTGAAGAGGACCATCTGTTGTCCCCATAAATTCTGTTGTAATATTCTTTGTTGGGTATTCGTCCCGGTCTTCCAGTGGGTAGGTCATATCCCAAAAAAGTTCCCAGGCCAAAACTTTTTACGTGTTTTTCCCAAACATCCATGCCTTCAGCAGAAGTTGGAAATTGGTCGTAAATTTTTCGAAAAGCCCCTGCAAAATAGGCGTTACAAGAGAGGTATATGCCAGAATTTAAATTCCGTGTCCCTCCTCCGCAATGGCAGCCTCTTTTTCTTTTACCAACGTAGAAACCGTTGTAGCAATGAATAGTAGTTTCCGGTGTAATGGCCCCTTCTTGAAGGGCAACCAGGGCGTTTATGGTCTTAAATGGCGATCCCGGGGATTGAGAGGCCAAAATGGAACGGTCAAAGGTGGGCTTTGAAATGGTGTCGTAATGTAATTTGCTGTAGTTCCTTGACCTTTCCCTGCCAACCAAAAGGGCGGGGTCGTAGGTTGGACCCGAAATTAATGCCAATATCTCCCCGGAGGCGGGTTCTAAAGCTACTATTCCTCCATGTTTCCCTGTCATCAACTTTTCACCGTATTCCTGAAGAATCTTGTCTATAGTGACGGTTATTTGTTTTCCCTGTTCAGGAAGTGTATCCAATGTGCCGTTCTTATATGGGCCAATATCCCTATTAAATCGGTCTTTTTGTATGTGTTTTACGCCTTTGCGACCCCTTAGGATGGTCTCGTATTCCTTTTCAATGCCGGTAGTTCCTTTTAATTCCCCCGCGGCGTAGGATGGGTTTCTTTCCAGATCCCATTCGTTAACTTCGCTGATGTATCCCAAAACGTTGGCGCCACTGTTGGTATCGTAGTATCGTAGCGATCTTTTTTGAATATAGAACCCTTCAAATCTCCGCATCTTTTCCTGTAGCCTTCCATAGTCTTCTTTGGATAGCTGAGGTACCAAAACAGAAGGAAGTCTAGGGGAATATACTCTGGCCTTGTTTAACTGGGATATGAATCTTTCTTTATCTATTCCCAATAGGTTGCAAAATTCAAGGGTGTCCAATGGTTTTACCTCCCTTGGAATGACCATAACGTCATAGGCCGGCTGGTTAGCTACCAGAAGTTTCCCGTTTCTATCATAAATATAACCCCTTTCCGGATAGTCATAAACTGCTTTTATGGCCGGATCTTCCAATATTTGATTGGGGGAAAAACTAAATATCTGGAGATAGGATAATCTGCCGATAAAAGTTATTCCAACCAGTAGTATAATGGAGGATAAAAGGATTTTTCTCATTCTTTTTTAACACTAAAAAGTGAACTTAATAGTAAGCACAATATTAAAGTGGCTATACTGATAGTTAAAACTTTCTTCAAAATTAACAGTGTATTTTCTAAACTGAAAATTTCTAGGGTAAAGAAAACTAAATGGTGTATTATAATTAATAACGTTAAAAATGTAATTTGTTGTGCCCTAGTGGTGTTGGTTAGTTTAAAATTTTGGAATTCATAATTCACCCCAAAACAAAAGCGCATTATGGTTGGTCTCAAATAAGCAATGGTAACGGTGGCTGCTGCATGAATGGCAACGGTGTCCGAAAATAAATCTATCAAGAAACCAAGAAGAAAACTTAACAGTAGAAACAATTGTCTTTTTTCCTTAATGGGATACCAATAGAGAAATAGAATATACACCATTGGGTTTATATATCCAAAAAAATTGAGCTTATTAAAAACCAATACCTGCACCAAAATTAATAGTACAAATCTAATTATGTTAATAAAGTAGCTATTGCGAATCATTATTGGTCTTGGCTTCTAATTCTATTATTTCTTCCCGCTGAATGTTATCTATTATGTAAATGCTTCTAACCGCGGCCATATTGTTAAAGAGCTTAATGTCTATACTATATGAGCTTTGGGAATTGTTCAGGTCAAAATTCTTGATGATCCCTATGGGAATGTTTTCAGGAAAGATGCTGGAACTCGCACCCGTAACTATAGTGTCCCCAATCTTTACAGGTACCAATCTTTCAACGTCGGCAAGTTGTACGGTGTTATAGTCCTTCGTATCCCAAACCAATGAACCGTAATGGTTGGTGTTCTTGATTTTTGCGTTGATTCTGGATTTGGTATTCAGTATGCTCTGTACCGTTGCAAAATTTTTGGATGTATTTTCCACTATTCCAAGAATTCCATTGGCAGTAATAACGCCCATATCGGGTTTTATCCCCTGTGCACTTCCTTTTTTGATCGTAATATAGTTTCTAGGCAGGCTATAACTGTTCTTGATTACTTGGGAAGCAATGACCCTATAAGTAATATTGGTTGTGTCCAATTGCATGGAATCTTCCTTTTTTTGGTTAAAAAGAAGGTTCCGCAATCGCTTATTTTCCTCTACTAATTTTTTGTTTTCCTCCCCTAGGCCAAAATAGGTGGTTATATTGCTCGTGGTCGCATAGATATTTCCAGTTAGCCAGTTCGAAGAGTTAAAGTATTTGGAACGGTGATAGGAATGGGATTGTACGGTCAGCGCCAAGGATATAATCAACAGGAAAAGATAGAGCAAGAAATTTTTATATCTTAATATAAAGTTGATAATCTGCCGCATTCACTTAAATTGTTTTGTAAAACCTTATTTGGGCAACTGCCCAGTAAGGAATTAAGGCCTGTTTGCTATTTGTAACCTTTTAAAAAGGTAGTGCCGATGGTAGGGTATTAAATAAACTATTTAATTAAAATACTCTTATATCGCTCCAAATTTTTTAAAGCAATACCAGTACCCCTTACAACTGCCCTTAGTGGATCTTCCGCTATATAAACCGGTAGATCTGTTTTTTGGGACAAACGTCTGTCAAGTCCCCGGAGCATAGATCCGCCACCAGCTAAATAAATACCTGTATTATAGATGTCAGCTGCCAGTTCGGGAGGCGTTTGTGATAGGGTTTCCATAACGGCATCCTCTACCCTTAGAATGGATTTATCCAAGGCCTTGGCTATTTCGCGGTAGGAAATGGATACTTGTTTTGGTTTACCGGTTAGAAGGTCCCTACCTTGAACGGACATCTCGTCCGGAGGGGTCTGTAAATCTTCTGTGGCGGATCCAATGGTAATCTTTATATTCTCTGCGGTACTCTCTCCAACATAAAGGTTGTGTTGCGTACGCATGTAATAGATAATGTCGTTTGTGAAAACGTCTCCTGCAATCTTCACCGATTTGTCGCAAACAATTCCGCCCAGGGCAATTACTGCAATTTCAGTTGTACCACCCCCTATATCAACAATCATGTTCCCTTTGGGTTGCATTATATCCAAGCCGATACCAATAGCAGCTGCCATTGGCTCATGAATAAGGTAAACCTCTTTTCCGTTAACACGTTCAGCGGACTCCTTAACGGCACGCATTTCAACCTCTGTAATTCCCGAAGGGATACAGATAACCATTCTCAAGGCTGGTGGAAACCATTTTTTCTTTAGCGCGGGTATGTTCTTGATGAACATATTGATCATCTTTTCAGAGGCATCAAAATCGGCAATAACCCCATCCTTTAAAGGACGTATGGTCTTTATATTTTCATGGGTCTTTCCTTGCATCATATTGGCTTCCTTGCCAACGGCAATGATTTTGCCACTTATTCTGTCCCTGGCTACAATAGATGGACTATCTACCACCACTTTGTCGTTGTGAATGATGAGGGTGTTGGCAGTACCTAAGTCTATTGCAATCTCCTCGGTTAAGAAATCAAAGAATCCCATTATATGTTGTTATATTTCGGTTTAAATGTCAGTTTGAACGTTAAAAGTAATAAAATTAATGTTTAAAATGACGTGTGCCAGTCATTACCATTGCAATTCCATTTTCATTACAATAATCGATACTAAGTTGATCCTTAATGGAACCTCCAGGCTGTATAACGCTGGTTACCCCACTTTTATGCGCAATCTCTACACAATCTGGAAAAGGAAAGAAGGCATCACTGGCCAATACAGCTCCATTTAGATCAAAATTGAAAGACTGGGCTTTGTGGATAGCTTGGTTTAGGGCATCTACACGAGAAGTTTGGCCTGTTCCGCTGGCGCACAATTGTTTGTTTTTAGCAAGAACAATGGTGTTACTTTTGGTGTGTTTACACAATTTTGAAGCAAAGATCAGATCTTCCAGTTCCCTATCCGTAGGTTTTTTATTGGTAGCATTGGTAAGGTCGGAAATTTTATCGGTCTTTTCATCTTTTTCCTGCACTAAAACTCCATTCAAACATGTTCTAACCGTCATTTTTGGAAGGTCAACTTCATTCTGTACCAGAATAATTCTGTTTTTCTTGCCTTTTAAGATGTCTAGGGCCACTGGAGTGTAGCTAGGGGCAATCACCACTTCGCAAAACAGGTTGTGTATTTCTTCGGCTGTTGGCTTGTCTATTTCAACGTTGCTGATCAATATTCCTCCAAAGGCCGAAACAGGATCTCCTGCCAAGGCATCAACATAGGCCTGGTGAATTGTTGGTCTGGTTGCAAGGCCACAGGCATTATTGTGTTTTAATATGGCGAAGGTGGGGGCATCGTTCTTAAATTCTTGGATAAGGTTGACTGCGGCATCCACATCCAACAAATTGTTATAGGAAAGTTCCTTTCCGTGAAGTTTGTTGAACATCGCATCGAAATCACCAAAGAAAAAACCTTTTTGATGTGGGTTTTCACCATAGCGCAGGACTTGCCCGTTGGTTTCACTTAATTTAAATGCAGCTTCTTCATGGTTCTTGTTGAAATAATTAAAGATGGCAGAATCATAATGGGATGACACATTGAAAGATTTTGTCGCAAAAAGTCTGCGGTCTTCCAAAGTAGTGCTGCCATTTCCTTTGGTAATCATATCCAGAACTTCATCATAGTCGTTCATGGAGGAAACGCAAAGCGTATCCTTGTAATTCTTGGCGGCCGCACGTATTAAAGATATACCACCTATGTCTATTTTTTCAATAATATCCTGTTCGGAAGCCCCACTGGCAACAGTTTTTTCAAAAGGATAAAGATCTACAATGACGATATCCAATTGGGGAATTTCAAATTCCTTCAATTGTTCCTGATCACTTTTATTGTCCTGACGGTTCAAAATACCACCAAATACCTTAGGGTGCAATGTTTTAACCCTACCGCCCAATATGGATGGATAGCTGGTAACGTCCTCTACAGGTACTACATCAATTCCTAAATCCTTAATGAATGTTTCCGTACCGCCTGTAGAATAGATGGTAATTCCCAATTCATTAAACTTTTTAACCAATGGCTCTAGGCCATCTTTATGAAAAACAGATATTAAGGCTGAGGAAGCTTTTTTAGTGGTACTCATTTTGTTGTGATTGTTGTTATGGATTATAAGGACACAAAAGTAATTTTTTTGTGCTTAAAAATCAGCACGTTTATTAACAATCGCCCTAAAGTTTTAAAGAATTTTGGACACCTCTTGGTTTACGTATTCCAAAAAGTGCTCATCCTCTTCGGAAAATGGGTCCGGAGTATTGGAATCGATGTCGATTTGGCCAATATTTTCGCCATTTAGAAATAGCGGGATTACTATTTCCGCTTTAACGGTTATACTGCATGCTATATAGTTGTCCTGGGCCATTACATCGGGAACTACAAAGTTTTGGTTGGAGACCGCTACCTGCCCACAAATTCCTTTGCCAAACGGAATTATGGTGTGATCTGTGGGGGTGCCGGCATACGGACCCAATTTAAGCTCTTCTTTATTTCCGTTTCTGAAATAGAAACCTACCCAATCGTAATGGGGAACATTCTCTTTTAGCAATTCGCATATGGCCTGCATTTTTTCGGTTGTACTTTTTTGGGTACTGTTTGTAATTGCCGAAACCTTTGGTCTTAATGTGCTGAGCATAGGATAATTTTTTGCAAAAATAAGGCTATTTCCAAATCCTTTGGGCCATAACCTCCTTAAACTTCCAATCTGTTGTTGATTTGGACAATTTTTGCCCTAAATTTTAGTTAATGTTGTGGAAGGAAAATATAGAGTTATAACTTTTGATTATTTTTGCCTTGATGAAAGTAATGATCCATAAAATACTGGCCCTGTTAATGGCATTTTTTATGCTGGTCTCCACCGTTTCCTGGACAGTAGAGAAGCATTTTTGCTTTGGCTCCTTGGTGGATATTGCTTTTTTTCATGAAGCGGATACCTGTGGTATGGAAATGCCTTTGTTAAATGATAATGCAGCCCTGAATAAGGATTCCAACGGTTGCTGCAGTGACGAAATTATTTCTGTTCAGGGACAGGACGAATTAAGTATTTCCAATGATGATCTTAGTTTGGGCCAGCAGCAATTTTTGGTGGCCTTTGCTTCTTATTATATAAATCTATTTCAGCCAAGGGAGCAGCACTATGTTCCCCATGCCGATTACCCACCGCCCGTACTGGTCAGAGATATACATGTCTTGGACCAGGTTTTCCTCATTTGATTTTTTTATTGGTAGTAACCCCGGTTTTCCATTTTTTGAAATTGGATAATCCGATGGTTTTTTTGATTTCAATTATCTGCTAATATTAAAATATTATAAGTGAAGAATTTTTTTGTAAGTATGTTTTTATGGATTCCGTTATTGGCTATCTCCCAGAACAATATTGAGGGTATGGTCATGGAGGACAATCCTGAAAATAAGCACCTAGGTCTAGCGGGAGCCAATGTTTATTGGTTGAATTCCCAAACAGGAACCATTACCAAGACGGATGGAAGTTTTGTAATTCCATTCAAAAAGGAGTATAATCAACTTGTCATCAGCTATGTGGGCTTTGAGTCGGACACCTTGTTCATTGATTCCCCTAAAATGGTAAATCACTGGTTAAAACCCTCCAATGCCTTAAACGAGGTAGTGGTTCAAAAGAAGCGTGATGCCGTACAGAAATCCTATTTCAGCCCACAGAACGTGGTCACCATAAATAGTGCCGAATTACTCAAAGCGGCCTGTTGCAATCTGTCCGAGAGCTTTGAAACCAATCCGGCTATAGATGTCAACTTTTCGGATGCACTGACAGGTACAAAGCAAATACAGATGTTGGGACTTACCAGTCCTTATTTATTGATAACACAAGAGAATATCCCAATGGTAAGGGGTGCCTCCCAGGCCTATGGGCTAACCTTTACCCCGGGAACTTGGGTGGAGAGTATACAGATTACAAAAGGCGCGGGTAGTGTGGTTAATGGCTACGAAAGTATTTCGGGTCAGATAAATACGGAATTGGTAAAACCTCTAACGGATAAGGCCTTATTTGTTAATGGGTATGCCAATTTGAATGGCAGGTTGGAGTTAAATACCCATTTGAATAAGAAGTTGACGGATAAATGGAGTACAGGGCTTTATCTCCATACCAACCGGAGGGACGCCAAGGAAGATGGTAATGGGGACGGGTTTCTGGATGCTCCCTTGGGCAATCAAATAAACGTTTTGAACAGGTGGCAATACCAAAACCCAAGTACCGGTTGGGTGAGTTTCATCAATCTTCGTTTTCTAAATGATGAAAAACAGGTGGGGCAGACAAATTTTGATCCTATTACCGATAAATTCACTACCAATTCATGGGGGGGCGAAATAAATACCAGAAGGTTTGATACTTCTTTAAAATTGGGTTATGTATTTCCGGAGCTACCTTTTCAGAGTCTTGGTTTTCAAACGGCCTACAATATCCACAAACAGGATTCTTATTTTGGCTTTAATGAATATAATATTGATCACGAAAGTATTTATTCCAACCTGCTGTTCAATTCAATAATTGGGGATACCAAGAGCAAATTTAAAACAGGCATTACCTTTGCCTATGATGGTTATGGGGAAATGGTGAATACCCAGGATTTTTCTAGGGTGGACAAATCCATTGGAGCTTTTTTTGAGTATAGTTATGACAATTTAAAGGAGTGGAGTTTAACTGCTGGCATAAGAGTGGACAGCCACAATAATTTGGGGACTTTTGTTACACCCAGATTGCATGTGCGCTATATGCCATGGGAAAGAGGGAGCTTTAGGGGGTCTTTTGGCCGTGGAAAACGGGCCGCCAACATCTTTGCGGAAAACCAACAATTATTTGCCTCCTCTAGACAGATAAGGGTTCTAGGGGATAATAGCAGTATTTACGGGTTGGATCCCGAAGATGCCTGGAATTATGGTGCAAGTTATATACAGGGATTTAATTTGTTCGGTAAAACGGGTAACATAACCTTGGATTATTACGTTACCAATTTTAAAAATCAAGTGGTGGTGGATTGGGAGAACCCTTTGGAAGTGTCATTTTATAACCTGGAGGGAAAGAGTTTGGCCAAAAGCTTTCAATTTGAAATAAATTATAATGCTTTAAAGAATTTTGAGTTAAGGACGGCTTACAAATTTTATGATGTGGAAACCGATTACTTAAGCGGCACCCTTCAAAAACCGTTGCAGGCCCAACATCGATTTTTTGCCAATCTGGGATATACTACTGTTCCTAAGGAAAACGGGTCCCAATGGCGCATGGATTATACGGTGCATACCTTGGGAAGACAGCGTTTGCCATATACCGCCAATAGTTCCGGAGAGTATTCGCCATCCTACAGTTTAATGAACGCGCAGCTTACCAAAGTGTTCAACAATAATTTTGAAATATATGTGGGAGGGGAAAATTTGACTAATTTTATGCAGGATAACCCTGTGGTAGGTGCCGAAGACCCTTTTGGTACCAATTTTGATACCACCATGGTGTATGCGCCTATAATGGGCAGGATGTTTTATGCAGGATTTAGATATAAATTATAGTTTTATATAAAAACAATTATTCAACTTAAAGAGTATAGCAATGAAAAATTTAGTTTTAGGAGCCGTGTTTGTCTTTTTAACGGCAGTTGGCTACGGCCAAGAGAAAAATAAGAAAATGAGTTTCGAGGTGAATGGCAAATGTGCCATGTGCAAAGAGAGAATAGAGGAAGCAGCTTTAGCGGTAAAAGGGGTTAAATACGCATTATGGGATATTCCGACCCATCAATTATCGTTGATCATTGATGAGAGAAAAACAAATTCCATGGAAATAAAATCCGCCATAGTCGGGGTAGGGCATGATACCAAGGAATTAAAGGCTACGGAAGAAGCATATGAAAGTGTACATCCTTGTTGCAAGTATCGTGAGGATAATACCGATGATGGGCAGCATCATTAATAGCATTGTTTTTTTTACGGGCTTAACAAAAAACGAAAAACCGCATTTGGAATTCCAAATGCGGTTTTTTTATTGTTGTAAATTTTAAAACTTACATCATTCCTGGCATTCCGCCACCCATTGGTGGACCTGCAGGAGCATCTTCCTTAATATCGGTCAATGCACATTCTGTAGTTAAGATCATTCCAGCAACAGATGCCGCATTTTCCAATGCAATTCTAGTTACTTTCTTAGGGTCAATAATACCCGCTTTGATCATTTCCACATATTTCTCCGATTTGGCATCATATCCAAAATCGCCTTTGCCTTCCAAAACTTTGGCAACTACTACAGATCCTTCCCCGCCAGCATTTTCAACGATGGTTCTCAAAGGAGCTTCTATAGCTCTTGCAACGATTTGTACACCTGTTTCCTCATCGGCATTTTCAGTCTTGATTTTGGCAAGTACAGATTTTGCTCTTACCAAAGCAACACCACCACCGGCAACGATTCCTTCTTCAACTGCAGCTCTTGTAGCGTGAAGGGCATCATCTACCCTGTCTTTTTTCTCTTTCATTTCTACTTCAGAAGCAGCACCAACATAAAGAACAGCAACACCACCGGCCAATTTGGCCAAACGCTCCTGTAATTTTTCCTTGTCGTAATCCGAAGTGGTAGACTCTATTTGGGATTTGATCTGGTTAACCCTTGTCTTAATAGTTTTTGGAACACCTGAACCGTTTACAATGGTTGTATTGTCCTTGTCAATGGTAATTTTTTCACAGGTACCAAGCATATCCAAGGTGGCATTTTCCATTGTAAAGCCTCTTTCCTCGGCTATTACGGTTCCACCTGTAAGGATAGCTATATCCTCCAACATAGCTTTTCTTCTGTCCCCAAATCCTGGTGCCTTAACAGCAGCAATCTTTAAAGATCCCCTTAATTTGTTCACTACCAATGTAGCCAAAGCTTCTCCATCAACATCCTCTGCAATGATCAAAAGAGGTTTTCCGGATTGTGCTACCGGCTCCAATACAGGCAACAAATCTTTCATGGAAGAAATCTTCTTATCATATAATAATATGTAAGGATTCTCCAAATCGGCTGTCATTTTTTCAGAATCGGTAACAAAGTATGGAGAAAGGTATCCTCTGTCGAATTGCATACCTTCTACAACATCAACGTAAGTATCAGTTCCTTTGGCCTCCTCTACAGTAATTACTCCTTCTTTACCAACTTTTCCGAAAGCTTGGGCAATAAGGTCACCAATAGTTTCATCGTTATTGGAAGAAATTGCTGCTACTTGTTTGATTTTTTCAGAAGAGTCGCCTACTTTTTTGGTCTGCTTGGCCAAATCTTCAACAATAGCCTCTACTGCTTTGTCGATACCTCTTTTTAGGTCCATTGGATTGGCACCTGCAGCTACGTTCTTTAAACCTTCTTTTACGATAGCTTGTGCAAGAACGGTCGCAGTGGTGGTACCATCACCCGCCAAATCATTGGTTTTGGAAGCAACTTCCTTTACCATTTGGGCGCCCATATTTTCAAGAGGGTCCGCTAATTCAATTTCTTTGGCCACGGTAACACCATCCTTAGTAATGTTTGGAGCTCCAAACGATTTACTGATGATTACATTTCTACCTTTAGGTCCCAAAGTTACTTTTACTGCGTTAGCCAATGCATCGACACCTCTTTTTAGGCCGTCTCTTGCATCGATATCAAATTTTATATCTTTTGCCATAATTTAATTTCATTTATCATTCCAAATAAAACGGAATGAAATTAGTTATACTCTTTAGTTTGTTGTTTGGAATTTTCCCAGCGTGCAGGGAACAAGAGCAATTTTATATAATTGCTAATATGTCGCTCTCGCGCATCATAAGATATTCGGTACCTTCAAGCTTTAGCTCAGTACCGGCATACTTGCCATATAGCACCGTATCTCCAACTTTAACTGTCACTTTTTCATCTTTTGTACCAGGGCCAACGGCAACTACCTTGCCTTTTTGTGGTTTTTCCTTTGCGGTATCAGGGATGTAAAGACCAGATGCAGTCTTTGTTTCAGCAGCCATAGGTTCTATTAGAACTCTATCTGCTAATGGTTTAATGCTAACTTTAGCCATATTATTTAGATTTTATGTTTTTAAGTTTGATTTTAATAGGCAGAAATTATGCCATTGCCTAAAAACTGACACTTTGTTAAACAAAAATGCCAGCTTGTCACTTAAGCTGGCATTTTTTATATTTTAAATGTGTTTTCTCTTATTATTCAGCACTGTCAGGGGTGCTTGTGCCATTAGTGGCAGGTGCAGGGATTGGAGTTTCTGGCAAAGCATCCGGTGCAGTTGTTTCAATTGGGTCGCCGTTAAGCAATTTTGAATCGGAATCACTGAAACTGCCCTTTATTGCTACATTGGAAAGTAAAATTAAGACAACCAATATGGTTGCCAATGTCCAGGTACTCTTATCCAAAAAGTCTCCAGTTTTCTTTACGCCTCCTACAACTTGGTTGCCACTTCCGCCAAAGGATGAGGACAATCCGCCACCTTTAGGGTTTTGCACCATAATTACGAGCATCAATAGGATGCAAACTAGGATGATCAGGACCAAGAATATTGTAAATGTTGTATTCATTATTTAATTATTTTCTTGTTGTATCTTTTCTACCGCTTTAATTCGGTCTGCAAAGAAACTACTTTTTTCTGGATATTTCAAACTTAAAATTTTGTAGGCCTGAATAGCCTTTTTATACTTCTTTTGTTCCAAATATACTTTGGCCAAAGTGGCCGTCATCAATTCATTTTTATCAAAGCTCAGGGAGTCCTTGATTGCTACTTTTACGGTATTTTCTTTGGGTACAATTTTGGGGTTTGTTTCAATGAATTTGTCGATCAGATCAAATTTTTTCTTTTTTAGTTTATCCACCTTTGCAATGGGTTCTACCTTGGTTTTGGCAACTCCTTTTTTTGTGGTATTGGGTTCGGATTTTAGCTTTTTTGGCTTATGTGAGGTTAATTGAAGCCATTCCCCAAAGGAATATTTTTCTTTTTTGGTAAAATTTAAAGGTTTCCCGATTTCCAGTGTCTCTTCAGCTTTTTTTTTATTGTCCGAAATAGACTTGTCTATTTTCGGGTCTTTGGAGGAAAAAAGGGAGGGATCCAAAATATCATCTGCATCCTTTACTGTCCTTGGTAGGGGCTCGTCATCCGATTCTTCTATAAGTGCACTTTCCTTTTTAAATTCGGATACGATCTCTTCGGAAATTGTTGGCGTATCATTTAAGGTGGTGGATTTGCCCAAAATAGAATCGGCGATAGTATTTTGCAGAAAATCTATGGAGGTAATAAAATCGAAAAGAATATCCCTGTCCGCAGTATAAGCGGCGGTTAGTTTAAGGGCATTGTTGTATTTAAAACTGTTGAGGTTCTTAAGGCCTTTTAGATGCATGGCCCTTGCTGCTTGGAAATAGGGGTACTCTGCCAATACATCCTCCAGTTGATTGGTCTGCACAGGGGAAACCACCTCATCAGGGTTTTGTAATAAATATGTAAAGTCCTGTACATTCATAAATTACCAATCTGCCAATGATTTATTAAATATGTCCTGGGTAATACGTTCAAATATTACCTGATGGGCCTCATCCTTAACACTCGCCAATTGGGAATTGGCCGGATAATCGTAGAAGAAGGAAAATCGTTGTTCAAAATCTACATCCTCCTTGGTGTTGTTAAAGAACCTTACATTAACCCCTATGCTTAGCCTGTTTTGCGCCGCAGTTTGTTGGGAGGTGGCCGTCATAGGTGAAATTCTGTACTCCACAATTTCACCTTCGTACAATAAATCCCCATTGGATTTAACTAGATCCAAACTGGTCTGGTTCAATATCAGATCCTGTAGGGCCAGTGTAAAATCCCTGTCCATTCCCGGTTCAAAGGTAGATCCTGGATTCTGGGAAGCGTAGTTCTGAAAATAATTGACCTGAAAGGTTTTGGCGGTTCCCACATCGCCCCCGGTAAAGTTATAGATACCACATCCAGAAATGCTTACCACTAGTACAAGCATTAAAATAATATGTTTACTCTTGATCATTAATTTCTTTTTGTATTTTTTACTGACTACTGTTAAAGGTCGTACTGTTTTATTTTCCTGTACAGGGTGCGTTCCGAGATGCCCAATTCTGCAGAAGCAGCTTTTCTTTTACCCTTATTTCGTTCCAAGGATTTTTTTATGAGCTCTATTTCCTTGTCCTGTAAAGATAGGGTTTCTTCCTCTTCTATTTCTTCCGCAAAGTGATACTTGTCCTCTTGCGGTGTTTTAACTATTGGTTTTTCTATATAAGGCTCGGGAAGCTGCAAAATTTTGCTAGGGCTTTCCTCTTGTTCCGTATATTCCTCCTCGTCATCCCCGTAGATTTTTCGGATAAGATTTTCGTTTTCTTCCTGTACTTTCTCGCTGTCGTTGTGTTTAAGCAATTCCAGTGTTAATTTCTTTAAATCGTTCAGATCACCTTTCATATCAAAAAGGACCTTGTACAATATCTCCCTTTCCGTGCTAAAGTCGCCCTCTTTTTTTTCCTTGCCTACAATGGCGGGGAGATTGGTATTTCCGGAACTGGGAAGGTAACCGTTTAAGGTGGCAAGGGAAATAAGCCTGCTTTCCTCCAAGACGGAAACCTGTTCTGCAATGTTTCTCAACTGCCTAATGTTTCCAGGCCATCTGTACTTTAAAAGCAATTGCACGGCATCGTCATCCAGGCGAATCGTGGGCATTTTATATTTCTGCCCAAAATCCGATGCAAACTTGCGAAATAGTAAGTGGATGTCCTCCTTGCGTTCACGCAATGGGGGAATGTTGATTTCTACAGTGCTTAGTCGATAATACAGGTCCTCCCTGAATTTTTCCTTCTGTATGGCCTCGAACATATTAACATTGGTAGCGGCCACTATTCTCACATCTGTTTTTTGGACCTGGGAAGATCCTACTTTTAAAAATTCCCCATTTTCCAAAACCCTTAAAAGACGTACTTGGGTGGTTAGGGGGAGTTCTCCAACTTCATCCAAAAATATGGTACCGCCATCGGCTACCTCAAAATATCCGCTTCTAGTGGCTGTTGCTCCTGTAAAAGCCCCTTTTTCGTGACCAAAAAGTTCACTGTCTATGGTGCCTTCGGGGATGGCTCCACAGTTGACCGCAATGTATTTGGCATGTTTTCTATGGGAAAGCGAGTGTATAATTTTTGGAATGGCCTCCTTACCAACGCCACTTTCCCCGGTAACCAACACAGAGATGTCCGTAGGTGCCACTTGAATGGCCTTTTCAATGGCACGATTAAGTTTTACATCATTGCCAATGATTTCAAAGCGTTGTTTTATTGATTGAATCGATTCCATTATTTAATTGTTATTGGATAGCCCCAACGGCCTACCTATTAAGGTGCCGGAGGTGCAATCGGTAATTTCGACATTCACAAAGTCGCCTATTTTGTAGTTTTCCTTCGGAAATACCACTACAAAACTTTGGGAGTTCCTGCCCATCCAATCCAAATCCGATTTTTTGGAGGATCCCTCGATCAGAACTTCAACTGTTTTTCCGAGCTGCTGCTTACTCCTAAAATGGCTGTGCTCCCTTTGAAGGGCAATGATTTCCGTTAGTCTTCTGTTTTTGACCTCTTGAGGCACATCATCTTTCATGTTCCTTGCTGCAGCCGTCCCGGGCCTTTCGGAATAGGCATACATATAACCATAATCATACTTGATCTCTTTCATTAAGGAAAGAGTATCCTGATGATCTTCTTCTGTTTCGGTCGGAAATCCCGTGATCATGTCCTGTGAAACGGTGCAATCTGGAATTATTTCCTTGATATTCCTTACCAGTTCAAGATACTCCTCCCTGGTGTGCAATCTGTTCATTTCCTTTAGGATCCTATCACTGCCACTTTGCACCGGTAAATGAATATAGTTACAGATGTTTGGATATTTTGCTACGACCCGAACCGCATCCAAGCTCATATCCTGCGGATTGGAAGTGGAAAAGCGGATACGTAATTTTGGTTGCGCCAAAGCTACCATCTCCAATAGGTTCGAGAAATTTACAGCGGTGGCTTTTTGCATTTCGGACGCTTTTTCGAACCCTTTTTTTAATCCGCCACCGTACCAAAGGTAGCTGTCCACATTTTGTCCCAACAGGGTAATTTCCTTAAATCCTTTATGGGCTAGGTCGTTTACTTCTTCCAGTATGGATTGTGGGTCTCTGCTGCGTTCCCGTCCCCGTGTAAAGGGTACTACGCAAAAGGTGCACATATTGTCACAACCACGGGTAATGGATACAAAGGCGGTTACGCCGTTGGTGTTGAGGCGTACCGGCGATATATCCCCATAGGTCTCATCTTTGGATAGGATTACGTTTACTGCATTTCTGCCATCGTCCACCTCTTGGATAAGATTGGGCAAGTCCTTGTAGGCGTCCGGGCCAACCACCATATCCACAATTTTCTCTTCTTCCAGCAATTTGGTTTTTAGCCTTTCGGCCATACATCCAAGTACCCCCACCTTCATATGTGGCCTGTGCCGTTTTACGGCATTAAATTTTTCCAATCTCTTGCGAATGGTAAGCTCTGCCTTTTCTCGAATAGAACAGGTATTGACCAAAACCAAGTCGGCATCCTCCAACTCTTGGGTGGTACTAAAGCCTTCATTGGACAGTATGGAGGCAACAATTTCACTATCCGAAAAATTCATGGCACAGCCATAGCTTTCTATGTATAGTTTTCTGGTGCTATTTTCGTTTTCCGCAAGGGTTATGGCAGTTCCTTGTACCGATTCATCTATAATCTTCTCCATTTTATTGTGCATTCAACCTCATCTTTAAGAGTGTGCAAAGATAGTATTATATGGCTAAATATGACATATTGACAGTTAAATATTTATCAAAAATGAACGCAACTTTTTGGGTTAAGGGGCATCTCTCTAAAGGTGACCCCGTAATATTATATTGGTATGAGAAGAACAATTCTACTTTTGTTTATGCTGACTTCCCTTGGGTTTGTTTCCTGTAATGACGAGGATGACGGTAAATATGCGGAGTACGTGGTGGCCAAACCGTTAAAGATGAGTAAGGCCGATTTTAAAACGGCTATAGATGTCATAGCTCCTATTCCCTTGGATGAATCCGGTAAAATTTATGTTTATGATGATTATATATTTGTAAATGAGAAATATAAAGGGGTTCATGTCATTGATAATTCCGACCCCAGAGCTCCCAAAAAAATAGCCTTTATTAAAATACCGGGCAACGTAGATGTTTCTGTAAAGGGCAATTACCTATATGCCGATAGTATTACGGATTTGATCGTAATGGATATATCGGACATCAATAATATTAAAATGGTCAACCGCTTGGAAAATGTTCTGAGGGACAACGTGATTTTTCCTTTTGAGGTAGATATTTATGAGTGGCAGGATATAGATTATGACAATGATATTGTGATTGGATGGGAAACCGTAAAGGAGAGAAGGTTGATAGAAGAAGAGCAGATAGATTTTTCACGTGAGTTTGATGTAATGCTGTCCAATGCCGCCCAAAATTCCGCCCCAACAGGTCAGGGAGGGTCCTTGGCACGCTTTAAGATCGTAAATGATTATTTATATGCCGTGGACAGTCATAATATTAATGTATTCAACATTGAAGATCTGGAAAACCCCAAGGATCTGGATGACGTCTATGCCGGTTTTGATATTGAAACCATTTTTAACAGGGGAGATCAATTGTTTTTAGGCAGTATGCGCGGTATGTATATCTATGACATCTCATCTCCGGCCACGCCTAGCTTGATTTCCGAATTTGAACACGGTACGGCCTGTGATCCTGTGGTAGTTGATGGTGATTATGCCTATGTAACCTTAAGGGGCGGTAATATGTGCGGTGCTACGGAGAGTGGCCTCTTTATCGTAGATATTTCGGATATCACCAACCCTCAATTGGTAAAGACCTATCCCATGGACGGTCCTTATGGTCTGGGAGTAAAAGATGAAAAACTATTTGTGTGCGATGGGGCTTCAGGACTTAAAGTTTATGATAAGACCAATGTTCAGAATTTGGTACAACTTAACCATTTTAAGGATATAGATACCTTTGATGTTATTCCCATGGAGGATAATTTATTGATGATCGGGGAAGAAGTTCTTTATCAATATGAATATCTGGGGAATAAAATCAAGCTTATCAGCACATTTAAACTTAATTAATTCTTTCGAAATACATTAAAACACCCCTTAAAATAGGGGTGTTTTTTTATGGTGGCACAAATGAAAATCCATTAAATAAAAAAATTGATATACTTTTGTGTCACCAAAAACTAGTTAATGGCAAAGAATTTAGTAATCGTAGAGTCTCCGGCTAAAGCAAAAACAATTGAAAAATTTTTAGGAAAGGATTATAAGGTAGAGTCCAGTTTTGGACATATTGCCGATTTGCCTTCCAAAGAATTGGGAGTGGATGTGGATAATAATTTTGCTCCTAAATATATTGTTGACAAGGATAAAAAGGCCCTTGTTAAAAAGCTTAAGGATTTGGCGGACAAAGCGGATACCATATGGCTGGCCAGTGATGAGGACCGTGAAGGGGAGGCAATTTCCTGGCACTTGGCAGAGGAGTTGAAATTGGACAAGGATAAAACGAAGCGGATAGTTTTTAACTCCATTACCAAATCGGCCATTCAGAAGGCCATTGAAAATCCCAGGGAAATTAATTACGATTTGGTGAACGCCCAACAGGCAAGGCGGGTTCTGGATAGATTGGTGGGATACGAACTTTCTCCGGTCTTGTGGAAAAAAATTAAGCCGGGATTATCTGCAGGTAGGGTTCAATCCGTTGCGGTGAGATTAATTGTAGAAAGGGAACGGGAAATAGAAGCTTTTAATCCTGAAGCAGCTTTTAGGATATCTGCCGAGTTTAAAACTAACGAGGGAAGTATTTTTACGGCCAAGTTAAATAAGACCTATGCCAGCCAGAAAGAGGCGGAAGCTTTCCTAAAGGAAAATATTGGAGCAAATTTTTCGATTGCCAATCTGGATAAGAAACCGGCCAAAAAATCGCCCGCAGCACCATTTACAACTTCAACATTGCAGCAGGAAGCTTCAAGGAAATTATATTTTTCGGTATCAAGGACTATGCAGGTGGCACAACGTCTGTACGAGGCTGGTTTGATAACCTATATGAGAACGGATAGCGTTAACCTATCCCAGGATGCTATAGATGCCGCAAAGGATGCCATTATAAGTAATTATGGTAAGGAATACAGTAAGGTCAGGAATTTTACAGGGAAATCCAAAGGAGCCCAGGAGGCTCATGAGGCTATCCGCCCTACGGAGATGACCAATCAGTCCCCTTCTTTGGAAAGGGATCAGTCCAAATTATACGAGCTTATATGGAAGCGTACCTTGGCCTCACAAATGAGTGATGCAGAATTGGAGCGTACCAATGTTAAAATAAAGGCCAATACCCATAAGGAAGAATTTTCTGCCAACGGAGAGGTAATTAAATTCGATGGGTTCCTGAAGGTCTATTTGGAAGGTACCGATGAGGAGGATATAAGTGAAGAGCAGGAAGGAATGCTTCCGGCAATGAAAGAAGGTGAAAAACTCCTTAATAATTATATAACAGCAACAGAGCGTTTTTCCAGGGCACCCTATAGATTTACAGAAGCTTCTTTGGTTAAAAAACTGGAAGAGCTTGGAATAGGAAGACCTTCTACCTATGCGCCTACAATTTCCACTATTCAAAATAGGGGCTATGTAGAAAAGGGAACCATAGAGGGCACGGAAAGAAATTATGTACAGCTGCTGCTGAAATCCGATAAGCTTACTACTAAAGATTTAAAGGAAAATGTAGGTTCCGACAAAGGGAAAATGGTGCCTACGGATATAGGAATAATAGTAACCGACTTTTTGGTAGGACATTTCGAAACAATTTTGGATTATCATTTCACCGCCAAAGTGGAAGAGGATTTTGATGAGATTGCTTCAGGTAATGAGGATTGGCAAAAAGTATTGAAGAATTTTTATGGGGATTTTCACCCCAAGGTCTTGGATGTTGAGGAAAATGCGGATAGGGCAAGTGGTGAACGCGTTTTGGGTACAGACCCAAAAACTGGAAGACAGGTTTCGGTTAGATTGGGCCGTTTTGGGCCTATGGTGCAGGTAGGTACCGTAGATGACGAGGAAAAACCATTGTTTGCCAGTCTTTTGCCAGACCAGTCCTTAAATACCATCAGCTACGAAGAAGCTATGGACTTGTTTAAATTGCCAAGAAAGCTCGGGGTTTATGAAGGGGAAGATGTAGAGGCCAATGTAGGTCGCTTTGGTCCTTATATAAGGTTTGGTAAAAAGTTTGTTTCACTGGGCAAGGATGAAAATGCTATGGAGATAGACATGGATAGGGCCGTAGAACTTATCAAAGAAAAACAAAAGGCCGATGCCCCTATTGCAATTTATGAGGATAAGGACGTTACCAAAGGGGTAGGAAGATTTGGTCCATTTATTAAATGGGACGGAATGTTTATTAATGTTAGTAAGAAATATGATTTTGATAGCCTTTCAAAACAGGATATTGAAGAGATTATAGAGGCCAAAAAACAAAAAGAGATCGATAAATTGATCCAAGAATGGCCAGAAGAAGGTATCCGAATTGAAAAAGCGAGATGGGGAAGACATACCATTATTAAGGGTAAGATTAAGGTGGAAGTTTCCAAAGATGTGGATGCTACCAAGATTTCCCTTAAGGATGCGCAGGAATTAATTGAGAAAAAGACACCTAAGAAAAAAACAAAAGCAAAAGCAAAACCTAAGGCTAAAAAATAATATGGCATTCGATTTTTTAGTACCCGTAAGTGACAGGGTATTGGCCCATTGCGAATTACTTCCGGCCCAAGCATTGGGGAAACACATTTACATGCACACTGCGCGGCATGGTCTGCCCGTGCTGGCAAATGTAAGTGTAGCTATACTAGGGGTCAATGAATCCAGAAATGCTTTTGAGAAAAAACCGGAGCGCCTGGATATTTCCGAAATTAGACTTCAGTTGTATAATTTGATGATGGGGAACTGGAATTCCTCCATCATAGATTTGGGCGATATAGAGGAAGGTGATACCGTAGAGGATACCTATTTCGTAGTCAAGGAAATTGTTGCCGGGCTGCTGGAAGAAAATATTATTCCCATTGTCATTGGCGCAACCCAAGATCTGACCTACCCTACATATAGGGCTTTTGACGGTCTTAAGAATATGGTTAATCTAGTGTCCATAGACAGTAGGTTCGACTTTGGGATGGACGAAGAGCTTATTTCTTCCCATTCCTATATGAGTAAAATAATTACCGACAAGCCCAACAATCTTTTTAACTTCTCGAATATTGGTTATCAAAGTTATTTTAATTCCCAAGAAGAAATGGATCTTATGGAGCGCCTTTTCTTTGATTCCTATAGGTTGGGGGAATTAATTTCCAATATAACCCTGGCGGAGCCCGTGCTTAGAAATGCCCATGTGGTAAGTTTGGATGCGCGTGCTATACGTGCTGCAGATATGGGGTATTCCAGAAACTTTTCTCCCAACGGATTTAACGGAAGGGAAATTTGTGCCATTTCAAGATATGCCGGAATTAGCGACAACGTATCCGTTTTTGGGATTTACGAATGCGAAAATAGCAATCAATCCTTTCAACTTGTTGCCCAAATAATATGGTATTTTATAGAGGGCCTAAACTTTAGGATTCAAGAGTCCCCCAATAGTAATAGTAACGACTTCACCAAGTATACCGTACCTACCGAGGATGAATCCCTCGTCTTTTATAAAAGCCATCTCAGCGAAAGATGGTGGGTAGAGGTACCTTCAATTTTAACTTCACATACTAAAACAAATTCACCCGCGTTATTACCATGCACTGAATTGGATTATCTGGATGCATGTAATCAAAATATTCCTGAGCGGTGGTTTAAAGCCTACAAAAAAGGGTTTAATTGAAATAATAAATTTAGGGTATAAAAACAATATTTATACAATAAATTATTTAAAAATAAGTTTTAGAGAATAATACTTGTGTTTGCATTTATAATCATAATCGAAATTTAACCTAACGTATGAAGAAGCTATTGTTGTCATCTATAGCATTTGTTTTTTTACTCTCAAGTTGTGGGTCCAAAACAAAAGGAGAGCTGGTCGGAGCTCAAGGAAAAAAGTGGTATCCTGAAAAACCCTATGGTATGGAATTGATTCCAAGAGGAGCATTCATCATGGGTAAGAGTGAGGAAGATCAGGCTAAGGTACTAAACGCCCCGACAAAGACTGTAACTGTTCGATCTTTCTACATGGATGATACGGAAATCACGAATAGTGAATATCGTCAATTTGTAGAATGGGTAAAAGACTCCATTGCAAGAACCCGTTTGGCTATCTTGGCCGATGAGTTGGGATTGGGGCCAGAAGATGGAGGTATAGGGGACTACGCCTTCAAGGATGCCGATACCACAAAATTGTCTGCCTACGATAAGTACATGCTGAACAATTATGCCGGTATGGGAGAAACAGGCTACGAAGGCAGGGCATTGAATAGAAAACAGAGCTTAACCTGGGATACTTCCAAATATCCGGATGAGTATTATGCCGAGGTAATGGACTCCCTGTATATTTCCCAAGAGGAATCCTATAATGGCCAACGCCATATAGATGTTACCAAATTGAAATACAAATACACCTGGATGGATATTGAAGCAGCAGCTCGTGCCAAAAAGGGAAGTAGAAAGAATTTCATAAAACAAGAAGAATTGGAAATATATCCGGATACTACGGTATGGATAAAAGATTTTGCCTATTCTTATAACGAACCAATGCACAACGATTACTTCTGGCATGATGCCTATAGTGATTATCCTGTAGTGGGTGTTTCTTGGCAACAGGCCCAGGCGTTTTGTAACTGGAGAACTAAATTTAAGAACGACGATCAAAAAAGTAGGGGCAAGCAATTTGTCAACCGTTTTAGACTACCGACCGAAGCGGAATGGGAATATGCTGCAAGAGGAGGTATAGAAGGAGGAACATACCCATGGGGTGGACCTTATGTGATCAGTGATACTGGTTGTTTTATGGCCAACTTTAAGCCACAACGAGGAGATTATGCAGCGGATCAAGCCCTGTATACGGTAGAGGCAAAAGCCTACGAGCCCAATGATTATAACCTTTATAATATGGCAGGTAACGTTTCCGAATGGACCAACAGTAGTTATGACCCAAATTCCTATGAATATGTGTCTACGATGAACCCAAATGCGGAATCTACACAAAATGCAAGAAAAGTTATTAGAGGTGGATCTTGGAAAGATGTTGCTTATTTCCTACAGGTAAGCACCAGGGATTACGAATACCAGGATTCGGCACGTAGTTATATCGGTTTTAGAACCGTACAGGATTACATGGGAGAGGAAGACTCTACCAATTAGAATATAAAATAAAGAAGACCTTTATATTGAATCAAACGTTAAACCAAATACTTATTATTAACATTACTTAATTAAATTTAAAATTATGGCACAGTCAAAATCAACTAAGAAATTATTTAACATGGCCTACGGCCTTGGTGCATCTGTAGTAATTATAGGAGCATTATTTAAGATCCTTCACTGGCAATTTGGCCCACTTACGGGAGGATTATTATTGGCAATCGGACTTATTACCGAAGCATTAATTTTTGCCATCAGTGCATTTGAGCCAGTAGATGACGAATACGATTGGTCATTGGTATACCCGGAATTAAACGGAGGTGCTGCCTCAGGGAAATCAAATTCCAATGCTGAAATGAAGGAGGCTGAAGCTTCTTTATCCAAAAAATTGGATGATTTGTTAAAAGAAGCCGGTGTAGATGCCAACCTTATGGAAAGTCTTGGATCTAGCATTAGAAACTTTGAAGGTGCTGCCAAAGGTATAGCCCCTACTGTTGATGCTATGGAATCTACTAAAAAGTATTCTGATGAAATGGTACAAGCTGCCGCTCAAATGGAATCTTTGAACAGTCTTTACAAAGTACAATTGGAAAGCGCAAGCAGACAAGCATCTATCAACGAGGAAGTGGTGCAGAATTCAAGTGCCCTTAAAGAGCAAATGGAATCTTTGGCAACCAACCTTTCTTCTTTGAACGGAGTTTACGGTGGTATGTTATCTGCAATGAATAGAAACTAATTAGTTACAATTCAATAACCAAACCCAAATCAATTAATAATTAAAACTAATTAGAAAAATGGCAGGAGGAAAAGCAACACCACGTCAGAAGATGATCAACCTAATGTACTTGATCTTCATCGCGATGTTGGCCCTAAATATGGGAAAAGAAGTTCTATCGGCTTTCGGTCTTATGAACGAAAAGTTAGAAGCTTCTAACATAAAAACCACGGAAAACAATACTGCTTTCCTAAGTGGTCTTGAAACCAAAGCATCTGAAAATGCTGAGAAATTTGGCCCTCTTTTGGAGGACGCCAAGAAAATAAAGGAATTGTCCGCAGAGTATTACCTATACTTGGAAAACTTGAAAAAGGAGATGATGGCCGATGTTGAGGATCCAAAAGATTATCAAGTAATGGACAAGACCGATTATTTAGATCAACGTTTTTTCCAGGGAGACCAACTTGGAGCAGATGGTAAAGAGTTCTTGGATCGCTTGGTGAACTATCGTACCCAGATTGCTGCAGTAATGCCTAAAGAATTGGAGTCTGTAAAGTCTTCCGTAAATTCTAGGTTCGAAACTGGAGATGAGAACGGTAAGGTTACAAAAAGGGATGGTTCCAAGCAAGATTGGTTGAACTATAACTTTGAAGGTTATCCTTTGGTTGCATCATTGACCAAGATCACTTCTCTTCAGGCAGATATTAAAGCCACAGAAGAAGATGCCCTAAAAGCAATGCTTCAAGGACAATTGAGCAGTGAGGTTTCCATGACCAATTATACCACTTTGTTGGAGCAAGAAAAATCTGCCTTTTATGCAGGTGAAAAATTTGCAGGAAATATTGTATTGGGTCGTAAAGATGCCACTACAAAACCTAATGAAGTTAACTTGACCCTAGATGGTAGAAAGTTAAATGAAGGTTCCGATTATGTAATCGAGGACGGTAAGGTAAGGTTAACCGTAAGTGCTGGAAGTGCTGGTGATCATAAGATTGAAGGTAACTTGGTGTTTATGCAGGATGGAGAGCGTACAGAAGTGCCAGTATCCTCTACATTTGCCACTATTACCAAACCAAATGCCGCTGTAATTTCAGCTGATAAGATGAATGTTGTTTATCGTGGTGTTTCAAACCCTATAACCATATCCATACCTGGTATACCTGATAACAACGTAACTGCATCTGCTCCAGGACTTAGTAAGCAGAGTGGAAGTAAATACGCTATGAATCCTGGTACAGGAAGAACCGTTTCTATAACTGCTTCAGGTAAATTACCTGATGGACAAATGATCAAAACTTCATCTGAGTTTAGGATTAAGGATATTCCAAGACCTTCAGGATCCGTAAGAGGAGAATCCGGAAGCGCTAAAATGGGTAAAAACAACCTAGAGATCTCTACTATTGGAGCTTTATTGGAAGACTTTGATTTTGATCTTAACCTTGCGGTTAGTGGATTCAAATTTAAAGTTCCAGGACAGCCAACTGTAGATGTAAACGGTAACAAATTGGATGCTAGAGCCAAGTCTGCCCTTAAAAGAGCAAGCCGTGGCGATGCCGTTCAGATATTCGATATCGAGGCTTACATTACAAATAACAAAGGCTATAAGCTTAAAAAGGTATCTCCTGTTGTTGTGGAGATAACAAACTAGTAAAAATGTTGTGAAATGGCCATGGCAAATGAAGAATGTTTACCATGGCTAATTCACCAGTCAAACTTTGGTAGGACTGAAGATTAAAAACAATAAATTTAAACAGATGAATTGGAAAAATGTTTTATTAATTGGAGTAGTGGTCCTGTTACCATTGTCTATTTCCGCCCAGGCAAATATTCTAAATGCCAAATTACCGGAAGAGATAGGGAAGAAGACAGAAGCGCAAATTGCTAAGGATAACGACGCTCCTTTACCTTACGCCTATGTGGACGACAGGGATATTCTCTGGTCCAAAACCGTTTGGGAGGTAATCGACTTGGACGAGCGTGTAAACTTTCCACTGTATTATCCTTTGGACACCATTGATATAGGTCCGGACAGAAGGTCCTTGTACGATGTGTTGATCAAAAATATCAAAAACGGAAAATTGCAAGATGTTTATGTAGATTCCTATTTTACAGAAAAAAGAAAGTTCAGCGATTTGGCTGCAACTTTGCAAAAAGTGGATACTACAGACTACGGTTACGAGCAGTATAATGCGGGAGAGCCTATTTCTCCTGAATATATCAATCGTAGGAACCTTACTGCTGCCGATTTGGAAGAGTACCTTATTAAAGGAATCTGGTATTTCGACAAAAGATTGGGTGAATTAAAATACCGATTGTTGGGTATTGCACCTGTAGCTCCGGATGTTAACTTTATAGATGATGAGTCTATGGATTTGGCCGAGGCAAAAGTTCCATTGTTCTGGGTATGGTATCCTAGTGCAAGACAAATATTACATGAGGCCAAAGTGTTTAACCAACGGAATTCCGCGCAGCCTATTTCTTTTGATATGTTGCTGAATGCAAGAAGATTCAATGCAACGATCTATAAAGAAGATAACGTGCATGGAGACCGTGAGGTTAAGGACTATATTGCTGATAATGCCTTGTTCCAATTATTGGAATCCAAACGAATTAAGGAGGTTATCCGAGATAGGGAACAAGATATGTGGGCCTACTAGCCTTAATAATATTCCAATTCACATATAAAGCTAAGCGCCACATCCTAAGATGTGGCGCTTCTTTTTTGTTTTGTTTTGAGGAGGATTTTGAATTTTTGACTAGATATTAAAATGTGCTTGTTTTGCGGATTATGATTATTATTTCAATTTGATGAAGATTTGGATTTC
Source organism: Arenibacter sp. S6351L (assembly GCF_023016025.1). Taxonomy (NCBI): domain Bacteria; kingdom Pseudomonadati; phylum Bacteroidota; class Flavobacteriia; order Flavobacteriales; family Flavobacteriaceae; genus Arenibacter; species Arenibacter sp. S6351L. The sequence goes on from NZ_JALKBB010000031.1 coordinate 48,190, forward strand.
CTTCTCTACTTTTGCAAAATGGTAGATTATCTAATTGTGGGTCTGGGTTTGGCCGGTATTTCCTTTTGTGAAGTATTGGAGAAAAATAAAAAATCGTTTAAAGTTATCAGTGATGATTCCCAAACTTCTTCCGTGGTAGCAGGGGGGCTATATAATCCGGTTACCCTTAAACGTTTTACATTAGCCTGGAATGCCATAGAACAGTTAGATCTGGCCATACCTTTCTATTCAGAATTGGAAAAGAAATTAGAGATCCAATTGGATTACAAGATTCCGATCCTAAGGCGTTTTGCCAGTATAAATGAACAGAACCTTTGGTTTGAGGCTTCGGACAAACCTAATTTAGGCCATTTTGTGGCCCCAAAAATACTTTCCAACCATAATCCCAACATTGAAGCGCCATATGGCTATGGGGAAGTATTGCATACTGGTAGGATAGATACTGCTGTTTTATTAAGGCACTACGGGCAGTATCTGGGGAATAAAAATTTATTGCTTAGGGAAACCTTTGATTTCGAAGCCCTAAAGTTACAAGGTGGATCTGTGGAATACCGTGGTTCAAAGGCTAAGAACATAGTTTTTGCAACAGGGTTTGGGATAAAAAATAATCCATATTTCAATTATTTGCCGCTCAATGGTACCAAAGGTGAATTGTTGACCATTAAGGCGCCGGCTTTAAAAGAGGAGCGGGTTATAAAATCCTCTGTTTTCATTATTCCCTTGGGCAAGGATCTGTATAGGGTAGGAGCTACTTATAAATGGAAAGATAAAAGCAATACTCCCACTGAAGAATGCAAACAGGAGCTTTTGCAAAAGTTGGACACCTTCCTAAAATGTCCATATGAAGTTGTTGACCATGTAGCTGGAATAAGGCCAACGGTAAGTGATAGGAAACCTCTTGTAGGCAGGCATCCGGAACATGAAAACATGTATTTGCTCAATGGTTTAGGTTCCCGTGGGGTCATGATTGCGCCAATGGCGTCCAGGCATCTCTATGCTCTAATTGAAAATAAAGAGGCTATGGTGCCCGAAATGGACCTATCCCGTTTTACCAAGAAGCATTTTAGGAACTGACCTTGGTGTTGGCCTTTGGGTCGTATTTTATAAAAAAATTGATCCATATGTTTCTTGAAACCCTAATAATAAAAGGCATAAATACGATCATTGTAACAATGATGGCAATAAAGGTGTTTATCAAGGTGGCGTTGAAAAATAAAAAGGAAATCACGAAAGCCGCTACGGCAAAGGCAACACCTACACCATAACTAACATACATGGCCCCGTAGAAAAAAGAGGGTTCTATTTTATATTTGGTACCACAATGCGAGCAACGCTCGTTCATTTTGAAGATATTGCCCAAATGGTATGGGTTTTTGTCCTGATACATACTCTCTTCATGACATTTAGGACAAGTTCCTGTTAAAATGCTGTAGAGTTTGTTTCCTTTTTTTAACATTTGCAAAAAGTTTCTACAAAATTACATTTTTGTAGCATTAATCAGTGTAACATTAGTCACCAAATATGCTTAATATCCACAATCTCTCCGTTTCTTTTGGAGGAGAATATCTGTTTGAAGAAATATCTTTCCGTTTAAATTCCGGGGATCGAGTTGGTCTAATAGGAAAAAATGGGGCGGGTAAATCTACGCTTTTGAAAATTTTATCCAAGGATATGCCCATAGATTCTGGAACTATAGCCTCTGATAAAGATATTAAAATGGGATTCTTACGGCAGGATATCGATTTTGATCTTGGAAGGACGGTTCAGGAAGAGGCCCATCAGGCCTTTGAGGAGATAAAGGCTTTGGAGCTTAGGTTGGATGAAATTAACCATCAGCTGGCCGAACGTACGGACTATGAAAGTGAGGCTTATAATCAGTTAATTATAGACTTGAACGATGTAACCCACCACTATGAGATATTGGGAGGTTACAATTATCAGGGCGAAACGGAAAAGGTATTGTTGGGCCTTGGTTTCAAACGTGAAGATTTTGATCGTAAAACGGAAACCTTTTCCGGAGGTTGGCGGATGCGGATAGAATTGGCCAAGCTTTTATTACAGAGTAATGACGTGCTTTTGTTGGATGAGCCAACAAACCACTTGGATATAGAATCAATAATTTGGTTGGAGAATTTCCTGAAGAATTATGCGGGGGGTGTAATGATAGTCTCTCACGATAAGATGTTTTTGGATAATGTTACCAATAGGACCATTGAAATTTCCTTGGGAAGAATATATGATTACAATAAGCCCTATTCCAAATATTTGGTGCTTCGGAACGAAATAAAGCAACAGCAATTAAATGCCCAGAAGAATCAAGAGAAGGAAATACAGCAGGCAGAAAGATTGATTGAAAAGTTCAGGGCCAAATCCACAAAGGCTTCCATGGCACAGTCATTGATCAAGAAGCTCGATAAAATGGAGCGGATAGAGGTTGATGAGGATGACAATAGTGTAATGAACTTGAGATTTCAAATTTCCGTTACCCCTGGTAAAGTTGTAACGGAAATAGAAGGCTTGTCCAAGAGCTATGGGGATAACCATGTACTAAAGAAAATAGACCTGTTGATAGAGCGTGACTCCAAGACCGCCTTTGTTGGACAAAATGGCCAAGGGAAATCCACTCTGGCAAAAATAATGGTGGGAGATTTGGACCATAAGGGGCATCTAAAATTAGGGCATAATGTTCAAATTGGCTATTTCGCACAAAATCAGGCAGAATATTTGGATGGGGAAAAGACTATTTTGGATACCATGATAGATGCGGCAAATGAAAAGAACAGAAGTAAAGTAAGGGATATATTGGGGTCTTTTTTATTTAGGGGCGATGAGGTGGAGAAATATGTAAAAGTACTATCCGGAGGTGAGCGGAACAGATTGGCCCTCGCAAAAATGTTGCTACAGCCTTTTAATGTGTTGGTTATGGATGAGCCGACAAACCATTTAGACATTAAATCCAAGAATGTCCTAAAGCAGGCCCTTCAGAATTTTGATGGAACCTTGATATTAGTGAGTCACGATCGGGATTTTTTACAGGGACTTACCAACAAGGTTTATGAATTTAAAGATGGTAGTATTAAGGAATATCTTGGGGATATCGATTTCTATTTGGAACAGAGAAAAGTTGAGGATTTCCGGGCAATAGAAAAGAAACAAACAGTAGTCCAAAAGAAAGAAAAATCCCAGGAGAAACACATCGATTTCGAAGATCAAAAAAAGATAAAATCCCTAAAAAATAGGTTAAGTTCAACGGAAAGTGATATTGCCCGTTTAGAAAAGGAGATAGCGGGAATTGATCATGACCTACTCATGAATTACGACGCAACAATTGCAAAGGCCAATTTTTTCGACACTTATCAGAAGAAAAAAAAGAACCTGGAAAACCTAATGAAAACGTGGGAAAATATCACTTTGGAACTTGAAGAATTCTCTTTGTAGGAAAAAAAACTAGGAGGACAAATTTCTTTCACCACAACTTTTTGCACTTTCACAACAAATATGGGCCTTTCGGGCTTATTTCATCGAATATTTTTGCTGTTTAACGAACAATAATCTTATTTTGTAGGACAATTCTTATTCGTTATTTAGGATAAAAGTGAAATATATGAAAAAAAGCATACTTATGCTATTTGTGGTTTTAATTGGGCAATTTTTGTCAGGGCAGGTTACCGGTCTGGAAAAAAATGTACTTATAGACCTCTATAACAGTGCAAAGGGTGATACCTGGACTAAAAGTTGGGATCTAAATGCCCCGGTTTCTACCTGGGAGGGTGTAACCCTGGAGAACAATAAGGTGGTTTCCATTAATTTAATGAATAACAACCTTAGGGGGAGCATACCAAATTCAATAGGGGACCTAAAGAATTTAAAAGTATTGAACCTTGCCTTGAATAATATTGGTGGGAGTATCCCAGAAAGTATAACGGAATTAAAAAAATTGGTTGTACTAAGGTTGGGTAAAAATAAGATAACAGGGATGATTCCTAAAAATATTGGAAGCCTTGAAAGGCTTCTTGTGTTGGATCTATTTTATAACCACCTTTCTGGAGAATTGCCTCTAAGCATGGGTGAGATCAAAAGTTTAAGGGTAATCTTACTTTCCCATAACGGATTAAGTGGTTCTATTCCTTTAACCTTTGGAAATTTAAAAGATTTAGAGCGTTTGGAGTTGGGCGATAATAATTTTAGTGGGGTAGTGCCGGATAGTCTGGAAAACCTGACCAAGCTTAAAATGCTTGTTTTGGCGGAAAACCGATTCAGGGGGGAATTTCCGGAGGATATCTTGAGCCTTCCTAATCTAAAATTGGTACAACTTCAAAATAATAGATTTGGCGAAAATGATTTCAGTAACGATGCTGGTAAAAATAAGTTTGCCCTTTTTGATTTTGATGGAAGTAATCACAGGAACTTTGATCTTAATAAAATAAATAGTGATAAGGACGTTAGAACGGCCGATACCAGATTTGAAGATAGTTTTAATTAAAAGAATATGTATATGATACAACAAAAATTACATAGAGCTTACGTTTTTGGGGTGATTGTATTTTGTTTGGTATTTACCACGGCGGTGAATGCCATGGTTCCAAAGAGCGAAAAAAACGTACTATTGGAACTTTACAAAAGTACCCAAGGCCAAAAATGGAATACTACATGGGATGTTAATGCCCCTGTTGATACTTGGTTTGGGGTGACGGTCCAAAACGGGCATGTGGTGGAAATAAACCTTTTTAGGAATAACCTTGTAGGTAGCCTACCGGAAAGTATAGGGGATTTGAAACACTTGGTGAATCTAAACCTTGCTTTCAATGTCATAAGTGGGGAAATTCCGAAAAGTATGGCCCAGTTAAGTAAATTGGAGGTGTTGAAACTGGAGATGAATAGGTTGGAAGGCGAAATACCTTCAGAAATAGGGGATATGAAATCGTTGGTAAAACTTTCTGCTTTTAATAATTTCCTAAGCGGAAGAATACCCGAAAGTCTTGGAAACATTCAAACCCTAAAAGAACTTAATTTATCCAGCAATAATCTTACGGGGCGTATACCAAATTCATTGGGAGAGCTTTCTAAGTTGGAGAGTTTGGGACTTTTTGAAAATAAATTGTTCGGTTCTATTCCTGGAGAATTGGGGAAATTGGGTGAATTAAAGGAGTTGGTGCTGGCGAACAATGAACTTGGTGGGGAAATTCCCAAGGAGTTTGGACAATTGTCAAGCCTAAAAGTCCTTCAAATTCAGAATAACAATATTTTCTCTTTTGATAATATGGAAAGCATGAATTCTGGTCAATTCCTTGTCTTTGATTATGATAAGGTAGAAGTAGAAAAAGAAAATAAGTATAAGGATTTTGATGTCATTAAAACAAGAATGGCAGATACGAAGTTTGAGGATGAAATGGAGGAATAGTAATTACTTAAAAATAAGTTGGTTTGGTTAGAAGGAATACAATTTGTATTCCTTTTTTTTTGATTATCATCGTATTTAGGAACTTTAAGATACATTTAACAAGAATCCCTTAAACTAATAGATAGTTTTGCAGTCAAACCAACTTATAGACCCTTTATGAACTCTAGAAAAATTGCATTATCTATTATTGGGGGTCTCCTAATAATAGGCTCCTTTTTTGGTGCAAAATATATTATCAATAGTAAGACCACTCCAAAACCACGACCAGAAAAAGTAGTAAAGACAGTTGTTGTAGAGAAGGTCAAGAATGGTAATGTGCCAATTATTGTTCCTGCAAACGGAAATCTTGTGGCCAAAAGAAGGGTGGAGCTATACGCGGAGGTCCAAGGTGTTTTTAAAGCTGGAAACAAATTATTTAAACCCGGGCAGGAATATAGGGCAGGCGAAATACTTATAAGAATAGATGCTGCCGAATATTATGCCAACGTTCAATCTTCCAAAAGTAATTTATACAATTTAATCACTTCCATAATGCCGGACCTTCGGTTGGACTATCCGGAGGTGTTTGATAAATGGCAAACATTTCTGGCCAATTTTGATATAAACAAAAATATTCCTCCCCTTCCTGAAATGTCTATGGACAAGGAAAAATATTTTATTTCCGGGCGAGGAATTTTGACCAATTACTACACCATAAAAAATTTAGAGCAAAGATTGGCCAAATACACTATAGCGGCACCTTTTAATGGGGTCTTGACCGAAGCATTGGTCACAGAGGGTACCTTGGTCAGGTCTGGTCAAAAATTGGGCGAATTTATCAATACCAACGATTATGAACTGGAGGTTGCCATTAGCAAAACCTACAGCGATCTACTGAATGTTGGCGAGGTGGTGGAACTAAAAAGTATAGATAGAAACAAAACCTACCAAGGGAAAGTTACAAGGATAAATGGCCGTGTAGATTTGGCTTCCCAGACCATTACCGCCTTTATAGAGGTAAAGGATCCGGACCTTAGGGAGGGGATGTACCTTGAGGCCCATCTTAAAGCCAAGGAAGAGCCAAATGCTATTGAGATAAATAGGAGTTTATTGCTGGAAACCGAAGAAATATTTGTGGTCAGGGACTCTGTATTGGATTTAATACCGGTGAAGCCGGTTTATTTTTCGGATAACAGGGTGGTTTTAAAGGATGTGCCAGACGGAATAACAATTCTATCAAAACCGGTTATGGGAGCCTATGCTGGAATGTTGGTAAAAGTATTTAATGACCAAGTAACCAACAACCAGGAATAATGAGGAATATTATAGCCTATTTTATAAAGTACCACGTGGCCGTAAATGTCATAATTGTGGCTTTCCTTATTTTTGGTATCGTAGGGGCCTTATCATTAAAATCCTCGTATTTTCCACTAACCGACTCTAAAAACATTACTATAAATGTTACCTATCCAGGTGCTTCCCCCCAAGAAGTGGAGGAGGGCATTGTACTTAAGATAGAGGATAACCTAAAAGGTTTGGAGGGTGTGGACCGGGTTACTTCCACTTCAAGGGAAAACAGCGGTATTATAAATGTGGAGATAGAGAAGGGCAGGGATATAGACTTTATGCTCTTGGAAGTTAAAAATGCCGTAGACAGGGTGCCTTCGTTCCCAACGGGTATGGAGCCTTTGGTGGTCTCCAAGTTGGAGGCGGTACGGCAAACCATTAGTTTTGCTATTAGTGGTGAAAATATAAGTTTGTCTGCTTTGAAGCAGATAGGCAGGCAGGTGGAGAACGATATCAGGGCTATGGAGGGCATCTCCCAGATCAGTATTACCGGATATCCTGCCGAAGAAATAGAGATTGCCGTGAACGAGAATAGCCTTTTGGCTTATAATGTGTCATTTGAGGAGGTAGCCCAAGCCGTTTCTAATGCCAATATTTTGGTTACCGGGGGTAATATTAAGACTAGCGCTGAGGAATTTCTAATCAGGGCCAACAATAGGTCGTATTATGGAAATGAATTATCAAATGTAATCGTTAGGGCAAATGCTTCCGGGCAAACGGTACGGCTAAAGGATGTGGCAGTTATTAGGGATAGGTTTTCAGAAACGCCCAATGCTACTTATTTTAATGGAAATCTAGCCGTAAATATAGCCATTACAAGTACCAATACCGAAGATTTAATAACATCATCCGAAAAGGTAAAGGAATATATAGAAGAGTATAATCAAAAGCATAACAACGTAAAGTTGAGTGTGGTCAGCGATCAGTCCGTAACACTCACGCAACGCACGCAATTGTTGACAGAAAATGCCATTATGGGGATGATTTTGGTACTCATCTTCCTTTCACTGTTTCTTAATACCAGATTGGCGTTCTGGGTGGCCTTCGGCTTACCTGTTGCATTTTTGGGAATGTTTGTGTTTGCAGGATTCTTTGACGTAACCATAAACGTATTGTCCCTTTTTGGAATGATTATCGTAATCGGTATTTTGGTGGATGATGGTATTGTAATAGCCGAAAATATTTATCAGAACTACGAAAAGGGTAAGCCCCCCATACAAGCAGCGGTAGATGGTGTTATGGAGGTACTGCCTCCTATTATTTCGGCCATCATCACTACGATATTGGCATTTTCCATATTCCTATTTTTGGATAGTAGGATAGGGGAATTTTTTGGGGAAGTTTCGGTAATTGTAATTTTAACCTTGGTGGTGTCCTTGATCGAGGCCTTAATTATCTTACCAGCGCATTTGGCCCATTCCAAAGCCCTTCAGCCATTGGACAACAAACCTAAAACGGGAATAGCCAAGTTGTTTGCGAAATTAAGGGTCATCAATGAATGGGGCGATAGCTTTATGGTATGGATGCGCGATAAATTATATGGGCCGGTTCTGCGCTTTTCGCTCCGCTATAAAATTCTGATGTTTTCTATATTCGTAATGTTATTGTTTTTGAGTTTCGGTTCCATAGGGGGCGGAATTATCAGAACTGCGTTTTTTCCACGGGTGGCAAGTGACCGGGTGTCCGTAGACTTGCTAATGCCTAATGGGACACATGAAAGGGTAACCGATTCCATTATTAGTTTAATTGAGGAAAAGGCCAAAATTGTGGACCAGGAGCTAACGGAAAAGTACTTAAAGGGGACTGGTAAAAAGCTTTTTGAAAACATGATAAGGAAAGTGGGACCTGGTTCCTCCACGGCCTCGCTGGATATTAACCTCTTACCTGGGGAAGAAAGACCAGACGCAATACGGTCGGATTTGATTACCAATAGATTGCAGGAATTGGTAGGTCCGGTTATTGGGGTTGAAAGTCTGATCTATGGTTCGGGTGGCAATTTTGGGGGTAGCCCCGTTTCGGTTTCCCTATTGGGTAATAATATAGTGGAATTAAAAGAAGCAAAAAAAGAGCTTAAGGCCATTTTGCAGAATAATGCCCTTTTAAAGGATGTCGCGGACAATGATCCGGCGGGAATCAAGGAAATACGATTGGAGCTGAAGGAGAATGCCTATTTAATGGGATTGGACTTAAGAAGTGTTATGAATCAGGTGCGGGCCGGATTTTTTGGGGCCCAGGCTCAGCGCTTTCAACGTGGGCAGGATGAAATTAGGGTGTGGGTGCGTTACGACCGCTCTGACCGATCGTCTATCAACGATTTGGACGATATGAGGATCAGCACTCCCAGTGGGAGTAAGGTTCCGTTAAAGGAAATTGCAAGTTACGTAATAGTACGGGGGGATGTTGCCATTAACCATTTGGAAGGTCAGCGCGAAATTCAGGTTTCGGCAGATATTAAGGATGATAAGACCACTAGTGCTACCGATATTATGAACGAAATAAGGACGGTTATAATGCCGGATATCCATTCTAGATATCCCACGGTAACTGCATCCTATGAAGGTCAGAACAGGGAGACCGCCAAGCTTTTTGGATCTTTAAAATTTGTGGGCCTATCCGTTTTGCTGTTGATCTATATTACCATAGCCTTTACCTTCAGGAGTTTTAGTCAACCCCTTATGTTGATTATTTTAGTGCCGTTTAGTATTACCGCTGTGGCCTGGGGTCACTGGATCCATGATTTTCCTATCAACGTTTTGTCCATGTTGGGTATTATAGCATTAATAGGAATTATGGTAAACGACGGCTTGGTACTTATTGGGAAATTTAATGGTAATCTAAGGGAAGGAATGAAGTTTGATGATGCCATTTATGAAGCCGGTAAATCTAGGTTTAGGGCAATATTTTTGACTTCTATTACGACCATTGCCGGTTTGGCACCATTGCTTTTGGAAAAAAGTAGACAGGCACAATTTTTGAAACCAATGGCCATATCCATTGCTTATGGAATTGGGTATGCAACCGTTTTGACCTTATTGATGTTGCCTTTGTTTTTGGCCTTTAGTAATAAAATAAAAGTAGGTTCCAAATGGTTGATCACCGGAAAAAAAGTGACCAAGGAAGAGGTGGAACGGGCAATAAAGGAACAAATGGAAGAAAGTCATATGCAAAATTTTGAAAAACATGAGCAGAATGGTCGTTCTCCCGAAATATCAACTTCGTTAGAGGATGAAACCGTACTATCTAACGAATTGGAAGACAATAAGTAAATGGGATATAAATATATAATTGCAGGCCTGCTAATTGGTTTTTGCGGAGTTGTAAGTGCTCAAGAGGAGTTATTGTCCAAGGATGCTGCCGTATCATTGGCCTTGGAAAACAATTTTGGAATTAAGGTTGCCAAAAATCAGGTGGCCATTGCCGACAATAACGCGGGAATCTTGAACTCTGGTTATTTGCCCAGACTTACTGGGACGGCCGGAGCCACCTATAACGATTTTAATAGTACTACAGAGTACCCGGGACAATTTGAAACCAATGGAGATCCTAGACAGGATTTGGAAATTAAAAATGCGGAGTCCCAAGTGTATAATGCAGGACTTAATTTAAACTATACCCTCTTCGATGGTATGGGCAGACTTTATAATTTTAAGCGATTAAAAGAACAGTATCAATTGTCTGAGCTGCAAGCTAGGGAAACCATAGAAAATACTATTCTCCAATTATTTAGTGTGTATTATGAAATTGCCAGGCTTACCGAAAACGAGAATGTTTTAAGACAGGCCTTGGAAATTTCCAAGGACCGGATCAAAAGAGCGGAATATTCCTTTGAATACGGACAGAATACGAAATTGGACATCTTAAATGCCCAAGTAGATGTTACCAACGATAGTATTGGTTTAATGAACGTTCAGCAGAACTTGGCCAATGCAAAAAGGGATTTGAATGTGGTGCTCAATCAAAATCTCAATGAGACATTTGTAGTGGATACCCTGGTAACTTTTATTCCAAAATTACAGTTGGAGGATTATATTGCCCAGTCGAAAGAGAACAATGTGGCCATACTTCAGACAGAGCGCAATATGGCCATAAACGAGTATGATATTAAGGTAAATAGATCGGGATATCTGCCTACCTTGGGGTTAAGCGGTAGCTACGGGTGGAATTTGAACCAAAGTGCGGCAACTTCATTTCTCCCTGGTCAAATTATACCTGGAAGCAATAGGAACAGTTTAAATTTGGCATTGGGTGCCAACCTTACTTGGAATTTATTTGACGGTGGCGGAACAACCGTAAGAGTGAAAAATGCCAAAATAGCCTATGAGAACCAGGAAATATTCAAGGAACAAGTAATACTTGAAGTGGATAGGGATATTTTGAATGCCTTGGAAATCTATGAAAACAGGTTGCAGATATTCAAAATCCAGGAACAGAACGTTGTGACCAATCAAAATAATTTTGAACGGTCCAGGGAGCAATTTCAATTGGGACGTATAACATCCATAGAATTTAGGCAGGCCCAAATAAACTTGCTCAACGCACAGACCAATAAGAATTTGGCCAAATACGATGCCAAGTTGGCGGAATTACAGCTGTTACAATTAACTGGGCAGTTGTTGTCGGTAGAATTTTGATAGATTTGCATTCCGGTCCAATTGGAATAAAGCAGACTTTTTATTGCTATAAAGTTTAAGCTATTTATCCATGTACGAACACTACTTTCAATGTCCATATTGCTGGGAAGAAATATCCATGTTGTTGGATCCCTCCATTTCCCGACAGACCTATGTGGAAGATTGTGAGGTTTGTTGTAATCCTATATCTGTTACTCCGGTTTTTAATGAAGGGGAGCTAATTTCATTTGAGGCTTTGGATATTGGTCAATAACATGTTGGGAAAACCAATGTTTCCCATAAAAAAAAGACAGCCTAAATGTATGTATTTAAGCTGTCCTTTTTAAAGTCCGTATTATAGTCTAAATTTATTAGTGAAACTCAATTTTGAGAAGTCAGTAAGACGCACTTAAAATTGCAAGTTGAACTAATCCCGCCTTTTTCGGCGGCATCTAGGTTTAATACCTTTTATTTCTTATAATCCCCAGCATTGATTATAGTCCAATTTTTATAAGGTTTAATGTATTTAAGAATGGCGTTGTTGATATCGCTTACGGTTAGATTCTTCACTTTTTCTTCCAAGTTTTTTTGGAATTCCATGGTGCGCTCGTAATAAATGTTGTTGTTTATTAGGCCAGCCAGTTCAGCATCTTTGGCCCGGGAAACATTTTCCTCCTGCACCCAGCCGTTTACCGCATTCTTCAACTCTTCCTCTGTAATGCCATCTTTTATAAAACGATCCAATTCCTCTTTAAACCCTAATTGCACCTTGTCATAGTTCTCCGGGGCGTAAATGGCATATAGGTATATGGATGAATTTTGGTCGTCCGCATTGGAATCGGCCTGAAAGCCGGCACCGGCACCATAACTAACACCGTCCTTTTGCCGCAACCTATCCGCAATCCTCGAATTTAGAAAACCGCCACCCAGTATGGTGGCTGCCATATTTAGCGCCGCATAATCTTCATTGTCCTGGCTAATTTTAACGTTAAGGTTTCCAAGGGTCATGGCATTTTTCTTGTCTGGGGTAAGAATGTCTTCATGTACTACCGGGGAATCGGTAAATGGATCTTTTAGCCTGGCGTAGGTATTTTTGCTCTTGAAGTTGGCATACTCTTTTTCCATGTAGGCTTTAATTTCTTCCGGCTGCATATCACCTATACCTACCAGAATGGACTTGCCCAATCCGTAAAACGCTTTATGGAAGCTTTTAATGTCCTCTATGTTGATTGCTCTTATAGCCGCTTCCTCTTCGTCGACTGTCATGGTGTATAAAGGGTGTCCCTTGGGAAAGGTGTTATTTATAACAGATAATCTTTTGGAGGCCAAAAATTGTGGTTCGGTCTTATTACTTTCCAAATAGGCCAAGGACTCTGTTTTTAATTTTTCCAATTCTGCCGCATCGAAGGAAGGGGTTTTGAGCATTTCCGACATTAGGGCCAATGTGGCCATCAGGTTTTCTTCGGTAGAAACTACATTGGCATAAACATTCCCATTACTGGCTCTAAAGGATACGGAAGATTTTAATTTGCTCAATTCGTCCTCGATCTGTTGCCTGGACTTGGAGCGGGTACCTTTGTTAAGCATGCTTGCCGTAAAGGATGGGACAACCCCTTTGTTTTTAAGGGATTCCACGTTTCCATTTCTAATACTGAAACTAAGTCTGACGGTTTTGCCGCGGTTGCTCTTTTTAATAATACCGTAGGCAATGCCATTGGAAAGTTGACCTTGGTCCAATCTGGATTGAATGGCATCATAGGAAACATCAAAGGCCTCACCGGTACCCATGTCTTCTTTGCCTTTATAGTTTGATACAAGGGCATCAAGATTTTGGGTGTGTTCAATTTCTATTCTTTCCGGCTTTTTGGTGGGATTAAATCTGCCTATGGTTCTATTGGTGGTAATGAGGTATTTTTTGGCCACTTCATTTACTGCTTCAAGACTGGCATTTTCAATTCTATCCCTTTGTATAAACGCTAAACGCCAATCGCCACCACCGATAAATTCGCTCATATAGGTCCCTAAGTAGGAAGAATTTCTAAAGATTTGATCGGTTCGTTTTAAAAGATTGGCTTTGGCACGATCCAATTCCTCTTGAGTGATAGGAGCGGTTTTTACGGCATTCAAAGTTTCCTTTAGTACTTTTTCCACTTCGTCCGCATTCTTATCCGAAGGTACATCTACGTTGATATATAAAAAGCCAGGTTCTTTGGTGAAAGGGGAGAAAGACCATATGGAGGAGGCTTTCTTTGCCTCGATCAAGGCTTTATATAGCCTGCCGGACGGTTCGTCCGCAAGTACGTCTTCAATAATGGAAATGGCGGCATAATCCTCATGTGAGCCTGCAGGAGTATGGTACATGGCCGAAACTATCTGTAGATCTCCAACACGATTGAGCTGTACTGTTTTTTCCCCATCTTGTGCCGGCTCTTCGGTATAGGAGTCCCTTATTGGAGTAGAGGGCTTTGCAATTTTGCCAAACTTTTTTTGGATCAAGTCCAATGTTTTGGCTTCGTCAAATTTGCCGGTAACCATTAAAACTGCATTGTCCGGTCGGTAGAATTTTTTATAAAAGGCCTGTAGGTTTTCAATGGGAACGCGTTCTATATCGGATCTGTTTCCAATAGTGCTGTTGCCATAGTTGTGCCATATAAAACCGGCATTGATAACATTCTGCATAAGAACCCTTGAAGGGTCGTTTTCGCCACTTTCAAATTCATTTCGTACCACACTGAATTCGGATTCCAAATCTTTTTTGGCAATATAGGAATTCACCATTCGATCTGCCTCGAGGTCCAAAGCCCAATCCAGGTTTTCGTCAGTGGCATTAAAGGTTTCAAAGTAATTGGTCCTGTCGAACCAGGTAGTTCCATTAGGTCGGGCTCCATGCGAGCTTAACTCTTTGGGGATATCCGGATGGTTGGGAGTACCTTTAAAAACCATGTGCTCCAAAAGGTGGGCCATGCCTTTTTCCCCGTAACCTTCATGTCTGGACCCAACCAGATAGGTGATGTTAACCGTTATGGTCTGTGACGAGTTATCGGGAAATAGCAGTACTTTAAGGCCATTGTCCATTTGATACTCCGTTATGCCCTCCACAGTAGCTACTTTTTGTAATTGCCCGTAGGAAAGACTATTGCAGATCAGGAAAAATAGTATAAGAGATAAGATTTTTATTCTCATGGTAGTGTAGTTTTTTGATATTCAATAATACAAAAATTAAAGGGTGTTTTAGGAGTTATAGCCTTAGAAATTTTGAGTTCTGGAGGTATATTATGGCATAGGGATGGCTCTTTGGAAAAATTGTAATATTTTTAGCCCATCAACCTAAACTAATTTATCAAATGCTAAGAATTGCCTCTAGATTATTTAATCTACCTCTTTTCAATTTTCTCTCACTTTGTTTCTTATTGATTTCCTTGCAGGCCTGTAAAACGGGACAGGCCGCAGCGGCCACATCAGATAATAAAATTCCGGTTGCAGAAGTGTTTACGGAGAAAATCCCGGCTACCGATATTTCTTTTGACATGGTATTGATACCCGAAGGAAAGTTTATGATGGGTAGTCCTGAGGACCAGGTGAATAGAAAGGACGATGAAGGTCCAATGAAGGCTGTTGAATTGGATGCCTTTTATATGGGGAAATACGAACTGGGTTGGGAGGTTTTTGAGTTGTTCTTTAAACAGAACAAGAATTTGTTCGAGACTTTGGATGCGGATAAGTTAAGTGGCATAGATGCCATCACAAGACCTAGTCCTCCGTATGAAGATCCTTCCTATGGTATGGGTAAGGTTGGGTATCCTGCGATAAGTATGTCAGCATATTCCGCCTTGGTGTTCTGTAAGTGGTTAAGTACCGTTACAGGCAGGTTTTATAGGTTACCAACAGAAGCGGAATGGGAATACGCTGCTAAAGCCGGGACCAATACGGCCTATTCTTTTGGTGATGATATTTCCAAAATTGATGAATATGCCGTGTATTATAAAAACTCCAATAATCAATATGCCAAGATGGGAAGCAAACTGCCCAATCCTTGGGGATTGTATGATATGCACGGAAATGTTTCCGAATGGACTTTGGATGAGTACAAAGAAAATGCCTTGGCCATTACCGAGTCCAAGAACCCTTGGGTAAAACCCACTGTGATTCATCCTAGGGTAATCAAAGGAGGGTCTTGGGATGATGATGCAAAGACACTTAGGTCCTCCGCCAGGATCGCATCCAGCTTAAAATTGCAAAAGAGGGATCCTCAGATTCCAAAAAGTTTTTGGTGGAACACGGATTCCAACTTTATTGGATTCAGATTGGTGAGTCCAAAAGTGCAACCCTCAAAAGAGGAGCAAAAGCAGTTTTGGCAAACTGTGTTGGACGAGTAGGAATATCAAGAAAAACCTTTTGTAAACAAATCACTAAATTTAACAGATGAAAAATACACTGTTCATACTATTGTCGTTCCTGGTTGTTGCTGGTTATTCCCAAGAATCATTTACCCTGTCCAAAGAAAGTGTCCTCAAAATTAATGGTTCGTCTACCATTCATGATTGGACTGTGACGGCCAATTCAATGAAGGGATCCATGAAAATGAAGGCCGGTGCTGTAAAGAATTTGGTGTTTCAGGTTGAGGTGGCCCAAATTAAAAGCGAGCGTGGGGCGGCCATGGATAAAAAAATGCATGCGGCACTGAAGATGGAAGAACACCCTGAAGTATCCTTTAAATTTAAAGAAATCAAGAAAACCACCGATTCGGAAAATACTTTTCAGATTCATGGGATGCTAAATATTGCAGGTGTTGAAAAAGCTGTAGATATAACGTCGGAATTCCAAGAAGCGGGTGGGAAATACCTTTTTAAGGGAAGCAAGGAAATAAAGTTGCAGGATTATAATATGGAGCCTCCTACTGCAATGTTTGGTCAAATAATAGTGGGGGATAATGTCACCATCGATTTCGATTTGGTTTTTATGAAGGGGTAAGCCTATTGGTTAACGGGGGTAACTATGCCATTGTTTTGGTTAAACTTATATGCTTAATGTAAGGTAAATTCTTCTATCCAAAAGGTCTTTGTTTTTACGAATCTTGTCTAGGGAGGCAGTTATTTGTTTTCTAGTTGTTCCTCCCGGAAAACTCCTGGGGTTTTACCGGTATGGCTTTTAAAGATCCTATTGAAATAGGATAGGTTTTCCAATCCCACTTTTTCTGCAATTTGCTTTAAGGAATTATTTGTTGAAAGTAGGAGTAGCTGTGCCCTTTCAATTCGTTTGGATTGAATGTATTTATTGGGGCGCATGCCAAAATTTTCATTGAAGACCCTAGAAAAATAATCTGTGTTTAGATGGCAGAAGTCGGCCAACTGTTTTACGCTTAAATTTTCGTGGAGATTTTCATGAATATAGTTTAATACCATACCAAATTCCTTTTTTACATTACTCTTTGTGAATTGGGAGTTGGTATCCTTTATGAACCTGGATATCAATATCTCCAAAATGGCATGGGTTTCCATATAGGCCGAAGGACTTAATTCTTCGTTCCTCTTTTCAAAATCCATCAGTGTGGGTCGGTTGTCATATACTTTTGGGTTGTTATTTTCCAGCTGCCTATTTGGATTTAGTTCCAACAAGCGCTTAAAATAATACAAGTCCATTGGATTGGCTTTTGACTCATAAATAAAACTGCTATAATTAAATATGGAATAACCATTCTTTATCTCTTCCAAACAACTGATATAATATTGTTCGTGGTATTCATCACATTTGTATCTGCCAAAGGTGTAGCTGGGGATGATATATATGTGTCCAGGTTTCAATTGAATGGCTTGATTGCTGTGATAAACCATGGCACTTCCCTCGGTGATGTAATATAGTCTAATAAATGGGCTAATAACATCATCATAATCCCATAGGGGCCCGAGTTTTGCGTAACCTACATTCAATAGGGCTAATTTTAGGGATTGAAGAATTTTGGACATGGCTCAATTTTTTGTCGGATTTAGAACAGTAGTAATCAATATATTTTTATCCAAATACCGATTAATTCACTACTAATTTAATAAATTTTATAGTGAGGAATAGGATTTGGCATGGTGTTAATGTCGGAAATGTGCAATACTTAAACTGATTTGGACCTGTATTATGAATCCTTAAATTTTATCTTTGAAAAGGTAGCAAATAGATAGGTCGAGTATGGCAATTATTAAGAAGCTTTTAGTTTATATCTGGGTTTTATTATTTTTTTCCTGTGGCGGTCCGGAAATACCTGAATTGGTATCTCTTGAATATGATAAATTACCTAAGAAAGTGGATTTCAATCTGCATGTTAAGCCCATTCTTTCTGATAAATGCTTTATATGCCATGGCCCGGATAAGGCAAAAATAAAGGCCGACCTTCAATTGCACACCCCCGAAGCCGCCTATAGGGAACTAAAGGAATCCCCGGGAAAGTTTGCCTTAAAGCCAGGAAATTTAAAGAAAAGTGAGGTGTTCCATAGAATTATATCGGAAGACCCCAACTATGTAATGCCTGAACCGGATTCCCACCTTAGTTTGTCCGACCATGAGAAGGCGGTCTTGATAAAATGGATAGAACAAGGTGCCGAATATAAAGATCATTGGGCATTTATAAAGCCCAAGGAATACACTGTGCCAGAAGTTATGGATAAGGCTGGACAGGTACAAAACCCTATCGATAATTTTGTATTGGCACGGTTGGAGCAGGAGAATTTACAGTTCTCTGCAAAAGCGGATAAAGAATTATTGCTGAGAAGGCTGTACCTGGATTTAACCGGATTGCCACCAACTTTGGAGGATATGGATGCTTTTATGAAGGACCCTTCTCCCGAAGCCTACGAAAAAGAAGTGGATAAATTATTGGACTCCCCCCACTACGGCGAGCAAATGGCCTTGGATTGGATGGACTTGGCCCGTTTTGCAGATACTCATGGATATAGTGTTGATAGATATCGAGATATGTCCCCTTGGCGTGATTGGGTAATAGATGCTTTCAATAGAAATATGTCCTATGAGCAGTTTATAACTTGGCAAATGGCAGGTGACCTTATTGAAAAACCTACTCGGGAAACTATTTTGGCCACAGCTTTCAACCGTGTTCATCCACAGAATATGGAAGGGGGTATAGTAAGTGAAGAGTTTCTGGTGGAATATGCGGTAGACCGTGCAAGTACAGCTGGACAAGCGTTTATGGGGCTTACTGTGGCCTGCGCCAGATGTCATGATCATAAATATGATCCCATATCACACAAGGATTTTTATGAACTTACCAGTTTTTTCAATAATGTAAACGAATCGGGACAGATTTCATGGAATGATGCCACCCCGGTACCTACCTTAATGATGACCACGGAAGAGGAGGAAAAGGTGTTAACCTATATGGACAGTTTAATTCAAGAAAAAGAAGGGGAAATCGAAAAAATGGAACAGGAGGAAGTGGCTGTCAATTTTGATAAGTGGCTGTCGCAAAAGCAATACAAATCCATTGGGATGAAAGTTCCTTCAAACGGATTAACGGCCTACTTCAATCTAAACGATCAAAGTTTGCAAAATGTCATCGATCCAAAGCATAGGGGAACCATGAAGCGGGAAGGTACGGAAGGGCAAAAAATAAATCTTTCCGAGGGAAAACAGGGCAAAGGGGTTCTGTTCGATGGAGATACTTGGCTGGATTTGAGAAAGACAGGGGTTTTTGGAAGAAATGATGCCTTCAGTATAGGTTTATGGGCAAATATACCTGCGAATATCGAGAATGGTAATATTTTCCACAAGGGCGATGGCGCCATTTTGTACAATTGGCGTGGGTATCATCTGAAGATAGTGGACAATAAATTGGAACTTATGATGGCACATACAGCACCCAACAATGCCATTGTAGAGATTGCCAAAAATACGTTTCCACGGGACCAATGGGTGCATTTTGCCATTACCTATGATGGGTCCAGCAAGGCTGAAGGATATAGGTTGTTTGTTAATGGTAAGGAGATGGAGACCACCGTAAAAACTGATAATCTGTACAAGGACATTCTTTTTAGAAACAATAATGAACCCGGCTTGCAATTGGGGGCAAGATTAAGGGGTAAAGGAATAAAAGGAGCTGTGGTAGATGAGATAAGGGTGTATGAAAGGGATTTGTCGGCCGTGGAGGTAATGCAACTTGCAAGCGATCCTCAATTAAGTGAATTACTAAAAAAAGAGGTCGTTAGTCTTGGGTCCGGGGATAAAAAAATATTGCAGGAACACTATTTGAAGTCGGTTTCCCAAGCCACCAAAATACAGCAACATAAATTGGCGGAATTGCGTAAGAGCTATGTGGATAGTGTGGAAAAGGTAAAAGAAGTAATGGTCATGGAGGAGACCCCGGAACCGGTGCAGTCCTACATATTGGATCGGGGAGTGTATAACGCCAGGGGGGAAGAAGTGTTTCCCAATACTCCTAAAGCTATATTGCCCATGCCCGAAGACTACCCAAAGAACCGATTGGGATTTGCCAAATGGTTGTTTCATGAAGACCATCCCCTTACGGCCAGAGTGGCGGTGAACAGGTTCTGGCAACACTATTTTGGGTTTGGCCTGGTAAAGACTTCGGAGGACTTTGGAAATCAGGGAGAAATGCCAAGTCACCCGGCATTATTGGATTGGTTGGCCCTGGAATTTAGGGACTCGGGATGGGATGTTAAGGCATTTCAGAAATTGATAGTGATGTCCCACACCTATCAGCAATCTTCAATGGTAAGTAAGGAATTGATGGAAATGGATAGCGACAATAGACTTTTGGCAAGAGGACCTTCCAAGAGGCTATCCGGAGAAATGTTGCGCGATAATGCCTTGGCCAGTTCTGGATTGCTCAACAAAACCATTGGTGGGGAAAGTGTTAGTCCTTACCAACCTGAAGGTCTATGGAGGGTGAACAACGCTACCTATAGGCAGGATACCGGGGATAAACTGTACCGAAGA
Source organism: Arenibacter sp. S6351L (assembly GCF_023016025.1). Lineage (NCBI taxonomy): Bacteria > Pseudomonadati > Bacteroidota > Flavobacteriia > Flavobacteriales > Flavobacteriaceae > Arenibacter > Arenibacter sp. S6351L. The sequence goes on from NZ_JALKBB010000031.1 coordinate 68,485, forward strand.
AGTATGTACACCATCTGGAAACGTTCCGTGCCACATCCTACCTTGGCTACCTTTGATGCCCCGGCTCGAGATGTTTGTACCATTCAACGACAGGAAACTAATACCCCGCTTCAGGCCTTGGTATTGCTCAATGATCCCACTTATATTGAAGCATCAAGAGTTTTGGGCAAGCGTATGAGTGATTCAGCAGACTTAAAATTGGCCATTTCCAATGTCTTTAGACAGCTTACTGGAAGAAAAATTAAAGAGGATGAGCTGCAATTGCTGGTGGAACTTCAGGAGAATGAATACAAAAAATTCGCGACCAATTTGGAAAGAACAAAAGGATGGCTGAATACAGGTGAATTTAAATTGGAAAATGGTGACGATAAGGCTTTGGTAGCCGCCAATGCGGTGGTGGCCAACACCATTATGAATGCGGACGCCTGTATTACCAAAAGATAATAGAATAAAGAAAAGCAGAATTAAACAGGAGGTTATGTGCGATCATCATGATAAATTAAGATCTAACAATCGGGATCTTCAGAGTATAGAAAAACAATGGGATAGAAGGGAGTTCTTTAAAAAGACCTCTTTGGGCATTGGGGCTATGGCCCTTGGTTCATTATTGCAGTCGGAAAAACTTTGGGGTGCTGTTAATCCTGTAGCTGGTCCCATTGATTCTTTAAATTCCTTCGCTAAAAATAAATTGGGATTGCCACATCATTTGCCCAAGGCAAAACGTATTGTGTACCTTTTTCAAAGTGGTGGTCCTTCACAATTGGATCTGTTCGATTATAAGCCCAAACTTAAGGATATGTTTGGTCAGGATTTGCCCGATTCCATAAGGGCTGGACAGCGCCTAACGGGGATGAGCGCCGACCAAACTGCTTTTCCTATTGCCGCATCCACTTTAAATTTTAAGCAGTATGGGGAATCCAGGGCTTGGGTCAGTGATGCCATGCCCTATTTGTCCGAGGTAGTGGATGATCTTTGTTTTATTAAGGGCATGCATACCGATGCCATTAACCATGATCCGGCCATAACCTTTTTTCAAACCGGGAGTCAACAACCGGGGAGACCATCTATAGGTTCCTGGATCAGTTACGGATTGGGGTCGGACAATGATAATTTACCCACTTTTATTTCCTTGGTCTCCAAAAATGGTTCAGGGCAACCCTTGTACTCCCGTTTATGGGGCAATGGTTTTTTGCCTACAGAACATCAGGGGGTGCAATTCCGATCAGGAAAGGATCCTGTACTCTATTTGGGGGACCCTGAGAACTATGACGGCAATGACCGCAGACAAATGCTGGATTATTTGAAAAAATTGAATGGAATGGCATATGATGCCTTTGGCGATCCGGAAATTAATGCGAGGATAGCGCAATATGAAATGGCCTACAGAATGCAGACTTCTGTTCCTGATGTGACGGATACTTCGGACGAGCCCGACTATATTTTTGATATGTATGGTCCAGATAGTCGAAATCCCGGAACTTATGCGGCAAATTGTTTGATGGCCCGTAAATTATTGGAAAAGGATGTGAAATTTGTTCAATTGTATCATCAAGGTTGGGATCAACATGGCAATTGCCCTGGGGGAGTAAAATATCAAAGTAAAAATACAGATCAGGGAACCGCAGCATTGATAAAGGATTTAAAACAACGTGGCATGCTGGAAGACACCTTGGTGGTGTGGGGCGGAGAGTTTGGACGAACAGTTTATTCCCAAGGTCAGCTCACTGAAACGAACTACGGTAGGGACCACCATCCCAAGGCTTTTACCATGTTCATGGCAGGGGCAGGGGTGAAACCTGGATTTACCTATGGTGAAACCGATGACTTTGGGTATAATATTATCAAAGATCCGGTACATACCCACGATTTTCAGGCTACCTTATTGCATCTATTTGGTATTGACCATGAACGATTGACCTTTAAACATCAAGGCCGAAGGTACAGACTTACCGATGTGCATGGCGATGTTGTAAAGGATATTCTTATCTAATGCAAAAAGAAAAATATGTTACCAGCAGTTTTAAAAGTTAGGAATGGAAAGTAGTGTGCCAGATTTTATATTGTTCTTAGGTCGATTTCACCCACTAGTGGTGCATTTGCCAATTGGGTTCTTAATTTTTGCTTTTATTTTAGAACTATATGGGCGTTGGAAAAGAGATTCCGGGGCCTCCTTGGCGATTGAATTTGCTTTGTTAGGTGGGGCCCTAAGCGCAGCAGTTGCCTGTGTTCTTGGGTATATGCTTTCTTTGAGCGGGGACTATGACGAGGGTATGTTGGATACCCATTTTTGGTTTGGAATTGCAACTACTTTAGTTGTATTTTTCGCATGGTCCATACGTTCGGGCAAGCTTAATATAACAAAATTAAAGGGTTTGAAACCCAATATGGCCAGTCTGACCCTTGTGGTGGTTTTGGTGGGTATTACAGGGCATTACGGAGGTAATTTAACTCACGGAAGCGATTATTTGGTAAAATATGCGCCATTTGGTAGAAAGGAAAAAGTAGTGCTACCCCCAATTGACAAATTGGAGGATGCCGCGGTCTATGACTATTTGGTAAATCCTATTCTGGATGCCAAGTGTGCTAGTTGCCATAATTCCAACAAGAAAAAGGGCGGACTCTCTTTTCAGGACAGTATCGATATTAAAAAAGGAGGTAAAAATGGTGAGGCCTTTATAGCTGGAAATGTCGCCAAGTCCGAGATGATTAGACGTACCATGCTGGATCCCCACCATGAGGATTATATGCCTCCTGAAGGTAAAACTCCCCTTACTGATGAGGAGAAATCAATTTTGACTTTTTGGATAGAAAAGGCAAATGCGGATTTTAGGGTAAAAATGGGGGAATTGGAAATTCCTGAGGAAATAACAAGTATTGCCTCTAACATGTTAGGCTTGGAAGATGTGACCGGTAAAAGTGGAATACCTTTGCCTAAAGTGAGTAAAATAAATGAGGAAATACTAAAGGATATTGCGGGTGCAGGGTTTAAAGTTCGGGAATTAATATTTGAATCTGGTTTGTATGAGGTTGTTTTGCCCCCTCATTTTATTAGTTCCAAGAACAGTGAGGAATTGGATGGAAAGCTGGAAAAGCTACTTCCAATGAAGGACAATATTATATGGCTTTCCCTTAAGGACAATGATGTGCGGGACAGGCATTTAAAAACCATCGGTCAATTCGTAAACCTTCAAAAAGTAGAGCTGGAAAAAAATCCGATCACAGACGTGGGTATAGCTGAAATTACAGGGATTCAAAGTATAACGGGCCTTAATTTATATCAAACTAAAATTACTGCATCAAGTTTTGAAAACTTTATAAAAATGAAGGGATTGAAACGCGTATACGCTTGGGGTACAGCAATAACCGAAGCTGAGGTTACAAGTTTTGCCGAAAAAGAAAATCGTCCCGCCATAATAATGGGAATGTAAAAATTAGTGATAGCCGGGGAGTAAAGAGTGCAATATTCTTAAAATTTGATTTTCGGCGGAATTAATTGTAAAAATTTAAGTACGGACGAGTTGATGATGATGTGATAACAGGAATATACTGTTGCTTCCTTCCCTTGGAGGATATCGGGTTTTTCAGCCCTTTCCAAGCGGAATCTAAATAGATGAAAATATAGTTCCCTAATGAAACAAAAAATAGGCATAGGAATAATTTTATCGGCCTTGGTAGCCCTGCTTTTCGCATTCAAGTCGGGGCTTTTCAAATCCTCCGGTGACGGGTATGCCGATCAGAAGCTGCCCGAGGTGGTGGATTATAATTTTCA
>NZ_JALKBB010000032.1:0-71975 GCF_023016025.1 Arenibacter sp. S6351L
AATGCAGTGGCTACCGATGGGGACGTAATCCCAAAAGAAAGAAGGGACCCTCCCAAGGCCACAATCGATTTCCAGAAAAATGACAATGCAGTGGCAACCGATGGGGACGTAATCCCAAAAGAAAGAAGGGACCCTCCCAAGGCCACAATCGATTTCCAGAAGAATGACAATGCCGTGGCTACCGATGGGGACGTAATCCCAAAAGAAAGAAGGGACCCTCCTAAGGCCACAATCGATTTCCAGAAGAATGACAATGCCGTGGCTACCGATGGGGACGTAATCCCAAAAGAAAGAAGAGACCCTCCTAAGGTAACATCTGATTTTCAAAAGGTTAACAACGCTATTGCATAAGCCACACGAAAAACTTCAAGAACCAACAGGTTCAAGTTACTTCTTAAAAATTTAAAGCCCTAAGCAAATTTGTTTAGGGCTTTTTTTTTATCTTTCCACCTTTATGGAGAAAAAATTCAATTATAAATCTTTATACTATTTCGTAATTTTCCTACAACTGATGAATAGTGGTTGTATGGACACTTCCTTTGGCACAAAAGATTCAGGAACAACTCCAGCAAACGACAGTATTACGTACTGGTTATCCGACGAAAACAGCAGTTCAGATGAAGATTATAGTAATAACCTTTCCAAGGCCTATGATTTAGCTTTACAAGAGAAAAACGATTCTTTAAAATCGAAACACTTCTCCAAATTATCTTACTACTATTCACTGATAGGGGATTCATTACAGTTTAGACGCTCCAATCACATTGCTTTAAGGCTATCAGAAAAAATCAAAGATTCCAACGCCCTGGCCAATAATCATTGGGATTTAGCTTCTTTTATGGAGGACAATGCCGTGGAGGATAGCGCATACTATCATTATGCCCAAGCCGAAAAGATTTTTAGATCTTTAAAGAATGACTATTCTACCGCTCGAGTTCTATATAGTTTGGCCAGGGTACAATCCGATATAAAGGATTACACAGCAAGCGAAATCACAACTATTGAAGCTATCGAATTACTTAAACCCCTGGACAAAAATTACCAATTGTTTTTATGCTATAATAATCTGGGGTCGGTAACCAACGCCCTAAACGAATATGACAAGGCTTTGGAATACTATGATAAGGCACTTTTTTATTTGGACAAATCTAAAATCGATAATTCCAATCGTTTGAAAAATACAGCTTTGAATAATATAGGCATGGTTTTTCAAGCAAAAGGAGAAAACAAAAAAGCTGTAGAAAACTTTGAGAAAGTTATTAATTCCGATAGCATCTACTATAAGGACATAAAATTATTTGCACAGGCCCTTTCCAATTATGCGTACAGCAAAAATAAGCTTGGAGATACCATTGGTGTGTTGGCCTCATTTGAAAAATCCTTAAAAATAAAGGATAGTGTAGGTGACATTAGAGGATTGGCCCTTACCAATTATGAGATAGCAGAATATTATTTGAAGTTAAAAGATACAACCAACGCCCTAACCTACGCCAATACGGCTAAACAGATTTCCGAACAGACCAGCAACAATAGAAGACTTTTGGAGTCCTTGGAACTTATGGCTAAAGTGGATCCCAAAAACTCACCCAAATACACCCAGGAATACATAAAATTGAACGATAGTTTAATTAGGGAAGAACGCGCGGTTAGAAACAAATTTACAAGGATAAGGTTCGAGACCGATGAGTTTATTGAACAAAACGAACTGCTGACCAGGCAGCGCCAATTGTGGATAGGGATAGCTATTGCCCTGTTTGTTCTAGCTGCATTTATATTGATTACTATAGATCAACGTCGTAAAAATCAAAAATTGAGATTTGAACAGGCACAACAGAAGGCTAATCAAGAAATCTTTAATTTGTTGCTGGCCCAAAACAAGAAGGTAGAGGAAGGTAAACAACTGGAAAAGAAACGGATTTCAGAGGAATTACATGACGGTATTTTAGGACAAATGTTGGGAATACGTTTAATTCTTTCCGGACTTAACAATAAAACCGATTCCGATTCCGTTCTAAAACGCAGTGACCTACTTAAAAAATTACAAGGGTTGGAGGAAGAAATCCGTACAATTTCCCATGAATTGAGCAGGGCATCGCAAGAAAAAATTCATAACTTTATTGTATCCATTGAAGAATTGGTCAAAACAATTCAAGATTCCTCTAAAATGAAATGTCATTTTGAGTATGACCACAAAATAGATTGGGACCAATTAAAGGGAGATATTAAAATTAACATTTATAGAATTGTGCAAGAAAGTTTGCAGAATTGTATAAAGCACGCCAAGGCCACGAAAGTGGACCTATTGTTCGAATCCGAAGACGAGCATGTAAGAATTATAGTTTTGGACAACGGTGTTGGTTTTGACCAGAAGAAAGGAAAAAGAGGTATTGGACTTAAAAACATAAATTCCAGATTGGAGAAGTTGAAAGGAACTTATGACATTCAAAGTAAAATTGGACAAGGAACAAAGGTAATCGTTACTATTCCCTGTGTTATGGAAGAACAGGCGGAACCCCTACCGGCCTAATATATTATTTAATTGATAATAGAATGAGAACTTTAAGAGTCTTAACGATAGATGATCATGAAATGATCACTACTGGATATAAATATCTTTTGGAGGCTGCCGAATTTGAAGAATTTCAGGTAAAGGTAGAAACCGCCAATACTTTTGAAACCGGGAAGCAAAAAATAGAGGATTCAGCCAGATCTTTTAAATATGACCTATTGTTGTTGGATGTACAATTAACGGAGACCCATTTGGAGGAACCGCATTCCGGAGAAGACTTGGGAATTTTTGCCAGAAAGATCATCCCGGATACCAAGATTGTATTCATGTCCTCATTTAGTGATAATTACAGAATAAACAGCATTCTAAAAAATGTGAATCCCGATGGCTATATGGTAAAATCGGAAGTGGACGAAAAATCCCTAATTGCCATGGTCAAAGGCGTAATCAACTCTCCCCCTTACTATAGTCAAAAAGCATTGGTGGCCATTAGAAAGAAAGTCTCCAATGATCTGTTATTGGACGATAATGACAAAAAAATACTCTATCACGTTTCAATTGGTACAAGAACAAAGGATATGGTCGATTTTATAAACCTGTCCCTTGCAGGGATAGAGAATAGAAAAAGACAGCTAAAAGTAATTTTCGGAGTGGAAAAACAAAACGATCTGGCTCTGGTCCATGAAGCCAGAAACAGAGGATTTCTTTAATCAAATCCTTGCCATTTCTCCCACTTTAACGACACCTTCCGACTCGAATATCCAGAATTTTCACAAAATATTGTCAGTCACCTTTATAACCCCCCATTTAAGACGTTGCGAACACCTCTTTACCGTTCAACGTCTACTTTTTCGATGAATAGACCCTAATTGAACGTAAACCTTATTTTTTCTAAGGTTTTTATCGAATTAAGGACAAAGCATTAGTCTAATTTTGACATAAGTTTTTTAATTAATTACTATTAGGATGTCTAAATCGGGAAACGAATTTTTCAATAATCCAAAAATTGGAACACAAAGCACCGACCATATTATTGGTTTAGAGGCTTTTAGAAAGGGTTTGGAAAAGCATTTTTTTGCAGAGGTCAATATTGGTAATTACGGCTTAAAAGAAGAATCCGCCAATTTGATCATAGATCTTAAGTGCAACCTAAGTCTAGATGAAGCCTTGTATTACATAAACAAGTCATCAACTTGCAACGGTCACCCTAAAAATTATGGCAAGGAAAAGACCATATTATTCATGTTGGCATATTCGGAACTAACAAAACTGAACGGAATAACTATAGATATTAGCGAACTAACCATATCCTTGACGGACACCACCATACTTATCAGTAAAATTTACGAGCAGAGTATTGCGGACCAACTGGAAAATATCTTTACGGAACTTATTAACCACAATGTATATTATACAAAAGGATTAAATGAGACGCCCTTTGAAGTATTTATCCCTGTTTTTGAAGAGGATACCTTGGAAAGTGATACGAAATTAAAAAATATTGTTTCCGACAATAACAATACGAACGACTATTTTGGATTTTGGGGTATGTATTATGACCAAACCGAAGAAGCCGCCATTTATGACCTAAACACCAAAACCATAATTTATGGTGACATTCAAATCCTTAGTGAATAGAAGGATTTATTATAAAAAAACTGTCCACGAAGTATAAGAGTCTAAACAGACAAGACTTGATCTTACACCCTATGGACAGCATTTTTAATCTAAATTAAGCGTTGAATAACGCTCTGGAATGCATTAGGGCGTTTACTTTTTCCCTTACTGCATCAATGATCTTTTCATCTTCTGGATTCATTATCACCTGATCTATTAAATCTACAATAACCTTCATTTGGTCTTCTTTTAGACCTCTTGTGGTAATTGCAGCCGTACCAAAACGTATACCACTGGTCACGAAAGGAGATTTATCATCAAAAGGAACCATATTCTTATTGGCGGTAATATCTGCTTTTACCAAGGCATTTTCAGCATCTTTTCCTGTGATATTCTTATTTCTAAGATCAATCAGCATCATATGGTTGTCTGTGCCGCCAGATATAATTTTATATCCTTTATCTACAAATGCGCTTGCCATTGCCGCAGCATTTTTCTTAACCTGTAGCATATAATGTAAGAATTCATCGGTCAGGGCCTCACCAAAAGCAATTGCCTTTGCCGCAATGATGTGTTCCAAAGGACCACCCTGATTACCTGGAAAAACTGCCAAATCCAATAAAGCTGACATTTTTCTCAAAGAACCGTTCTTTAACTTTACTCCAAAAGGATTGTCAAAATCTTCTCCCATTAAAATAAGTCCTCCTCTTGGACCACGTAAAGTCTTATGGGTCGTTGTAGTCACTATATGGCAATGTGGTATAGGATCGTTAAGAATTCCTTTTGCAATAAGTCCCGCCGGATGGGATATATCGGCCAGAAGTATAGCCCCTACACTATCTGCAATTTCCCTGAATCTTTTGAAATCCATATCCCTGGAATAGGCAGAAGCCCCAGCTATAATAAGCTTAGGCTGCTCTTTGGTGGCAATTGCCTGAATTTTGTCATAGTTTAATACACCGGTCTCCTCATCAACACCATAAAATACAGGATTGTATAGTCTACCTGAGAAATTAACGGGAGAACCATGGGTTAAATGTCCACCATGCGACAGGTCAAATCCAAGAATGGTATCGCCCCGCTTTAGACATGCATGGTATACAGAGGCATTGGCCTGAGACCCTGAGTGTGGCTGAACATTGGCATATGCAGCTCCAAATAATTGCTTGGCCCTATCTATGGCCAATTGTTCTATTTCATCAACAACTTCACAACCTCCATAATAGCGCTTACCAGGATATCCTTCTGCATATTTGTTGGTCAATACCGATCCAGCAGCCTCCATTACTTGGGGACTAGTGAAATTCTCGGAAGCAATTAGTTCAATACCATCTATTTGGCGTTCCTTTTCCGCCTCAATTAGTTCAAAAATTTGATTGTCGCGTTGCATAAAGTAATATTCTATTAAATAATGTGCAAAAATACAAATTGCCGACCGTTAATTGCTAGAAAATAATATATTTGATAAGATATTTATTAAACACAAGTTAACAATTTCAAAATGCCGTTAAAAACTAATCATCCAGAAAAAAAAACATGGTTACCTGTACCCGTTAATTCTGATTTTCCCATTCAGAATATTCCTTTTGGAGTTTTCTTGACTAGGGATGACATAATCACCATTGGTTCTAGAATTGGTGATTACGCAATAGATTTAGGGGCATTGCATCAATTGGGGTATTTTAAGGATATTCCCTTGACCGATGATATTTTTTTACAGGACACCCTTAACGATTTTATCTCCGACGGCAAAAAGACCTGGCGTTTGGTAAGAAACAGGATCAGCGAAATTTTCGATATCAATAACGACCAATTAAAGAATAATGAGGACCACAAGAACATTGTTCTTTTTACCATGGACGAAATTGAAATGCAGCTTCCAGTACAAATTGGGGACTATACGGATTTTTATTCCAGTAAGGAACACGCTACCAATGTTGGCAAAATGTTCAGAGATCCAGAAAATGCCCTGCTACCCAATTGGTTGCACATACCGGTAGGATATCATGGGAGAAGTTCTTCTATTGTGCCCAGTGGTACATCTGTAAGAAGGCCAATGGGACAAACCCTTCCTGCAGGGGCAGACCAACCTATTTTTGGCCCTTCCAAATTAGTGGATTTTGAATTGGAAATGGCATTCATCACCACAGATGCCAATGTTTTGGGAGAACCAATTCCCGTCGAGGAAGCGGAGAATTACATATTTGGAATGGTACTTTTTAACGATTGGAGTGCTAGGGATATACAAAAATGGGAATACGTGCCTTTAGGTCCATTTCTGGCCAAAAATTTTGCATCGTCCATTTCACCCTGGATAGTTACCTTGGATGCTCTGGAACCTTTTAGGATAGCAAGTCCGGCACAGACCCCTACACCCCTGCCCTATCTTCAACAAACAGGAAAAAAAGGTTTCGATATAAATTTAGAGGTATCCATAAAACCCGAAGGCGGCAAAGCAACTACCGTAACGCGGTCCAACTTTAAGTATATGTATTGGACAATGGCACAACAACTAGCCCACCATACTATAAATGGTTGCAAAGTAAATAGTGGTGACATGATGGGAAGCGGGACTATTTCCGGCCCTACCCCTGATACTTACGGTTCCATGTTGGAGCTTACTTGGCGTGGGGAAAAACCCCTTACCTTGGAGGACGGATCCACTAGGAAATTCATTGAAGATTACGATACAGTGTCCATAACCGGTTATTGTAAAAAGGATAATGTGCGTATTGGTTTTGGAGAAGTCTCCACTAAATTATTGCCTGTTTTTCAGCAGAAGAAAAAATAAGGCCTAAAAAAATACCCCCCCCCGTTTGTACGATACCGAATAGTTTAACGTTGGTGTATAAGACTATTTTGGCATAGCTATTGAACTATGTCCAAAATAATTTTAAACCAAACGTTATGAAACAATCATTACTCGCATCACTTATGATGTTTATTTTTATCTCTTGCGGAGGGGTTAAAAAAACACAGGAAGCCCTAAATACGGGTAACTATGGCAATGCCATAAATAATGCATTAAAAAACATTGCCGAAAATAAGACAAAGAAGTCCAACCAGCCCTATATTCAATTGCTGGAGGAAGCCTACAAGAAAAATACCGAACGCGAGCTTCAAGAGATTGCATTCCTAAAGAAGGATAACAATCCCGCGAACCATGAAATAATTTTTAATAGCTATCAAAACCTAAAATCAATTCAGGAACGTATAAAACCTTTATTGCCATTACAATTGTATGATGAAAATAGGAATGCCCGATTTGCATTTAAGGATTATGATGAGGAAATAATCAAGTCTAAACGCGAATTGTCCGACTATTTATACAACAATGCCACGGCCCTATTAAACTCTGGTAATTACAAAGAAGATTATAGAAAAGCATTTGATCAATTTTCATATTTAAACGAGATAAACCCCAATTACAAGGATACCCAACTTAAACTAGAGGAGGCCCATAACAAAGGTCTGGATTATGTTCAGGTGGTAATGATCAATGATTCCGAACAAATTGTACCCAATCGACTAGAGCAGGAACTTTTAAACTTTAATACTTACGGGTTAAACGATCTCTGGACCGTTTACCACACCAATGCATTGGAAAATATTAAGTATGATTATGAGATGCAAGTGGCGTTCCGCAACATAAATATTAGTCCGGAACAGGTTACCGAAAAGCAGATCTCCAAGGAAAAGCAGATCAAGGACGGTTACAAATATGCCACAAACTCTGATGGTGAAGTTTTAAAGGACAGCTTGGGCAACAAAATAAAGATCGATAAGTTTAAAACCGTCAAATGTAATTTCTACCAATTCACCCAGCTGAAGTCGGTCGAAGTAGTTGGCAATGTAAGCTTTTTGGATCTAAACAATCAACAACAAATTAATTCCTACCCCTTGGCCAGCCAGTTTGTATTTAACCACGTTTATGCCAAACACAACGGCGACACAAGTGCCCTGGAAGAAGATATGGTTCCATTATTGCAACTTTCTGCCGTTCCCTTCCCTAGCAATGAACAAATGGTTTATGACGCAGGGGAAGATTTAAAAGCTAAATTGAAAGGCATAGTCACCAGACATCGTTTCAATTAAACCTAAAGCAGGTCTTACTTATTTTTTAGCCCCAATAAGAATACATTTAGTTTTAAGGAAGGTTTCCTTTAAAGCTAAATGTATTTTTTTAAATCCAGTTGCGTAATTGCACCATGCGATTCATGCGCCACTACTGTTCCGTTTTTGATTACCAACAACTGAGGCGACTCATGAACAACCCCAAACACATTACTGGTTTCATTGGAAACAGAGCGATATTGATGCAGATCCAAGTAATGAAGATCCAAACTGTCTTTAGGGATATCATACCCCTCATTAAACCTGTTCATGACCATCCTACTTATTCCGCAGGTAGTGGAATGCTTAAATATTACCTGAGGTCTTACCTTAGACCTTTCTTTTATTACCTCTAACTGCTCCACGGACGCCAATGGGGCCCACGGCACAACCTTCGCTTCTTTTTTTTCCTTTTCGCTATTATTTCCCTTTCCAAAAAGCCCTTTTAAAATCCCCATTTCGTAATTTTAGTATTAAGTCCAAAAAACGTTGCTTACCTTACAAGCTGTCGAATTGTCGCTTAAAATTGAGAAATAAACGACATTTTGTCCTGTTCAAAACAGTGGTAAGGTTGTTGCTTTTAAGACTTCAAAAGTAAGCAATAACATAAAAAAAACAACTATATGAATTTTAATAACTTCACTATAAAGTCGCAGGAAGCCATACAGCATGCGCAACAGATGGCGCAAGGTCTGGGCCATCAACAAATAGAGAACGAGCATATTTTTAAGGCTATTTCCGAGGTTGAAGAAAATGTACTTCCGTTTATCCTTAAGAAATTGAACGTAAATACCACCTTACTTAACCAAATTTTGGAAAAAGAACTGGAGAGTTTCCCCAAAGTATCTGGCGGAGAAATTATGCTTTCCAGGGAAGCCAATAAAACATTGACCGAAGCTAGTATTATTGCAAAAAAAATGGAAGATGAATATGTTTCCATTGAACATTTGCTTTTGGCAATTTTCAAATCAAAGAGCAAAATAGCCCAAATACTAAAGGATCAAGGGGTTACGGAAAAAGATCTAAAGGCCGCTATAAATGAATTGAGAAAGGGTGGTAAAGTTACCTCCCAGAGTGCAGAGGACACCTATAATTCATTGAACAAATACGCCAGAAACCTTAATGAACTGGCGGACAGCGGAAAATTGGACCCTGTGATAGGAAGGGATGAGGAAATCAGAAGGGTTCTACAGATCTTATCACGTAGAACAAAAAACAACCCAATGCTGGTAGGGGAACCTGGGGTAGGTAAAACCGCCATTGCAGAAGGTTTGGCACATAGAATAGTACAGGGCGACATCCCTGAGAACCTTAAGGATAAAATAATCTTTTCATTGGATATGGGTGCGCTTATTGCAGGCGCCAAATACAAAGGGGAATTTGAGGAGCGCTTAAAAGCCGTTATCAAGGAAGTAACCACATCGGACGGGAACATTGTTCTCTTTATTGATGAAATCCACACCCTTGTTGGTGCCGGAGGCGGACAGGGTGCAATGGATGCCGCGAATATACTTAAACCTGCTCTAGCCCGTGGGGAACTGCGAGCCATAGGTGCTACCACCTTGGACGAATATCAAAAATATTTTGAAAAGGACAAGGCCCTGGAAAGAAGGTTTCAGAAAGTAGTAGTAGATGAACCCGATACCGAAAGCGCAATATCCATTCTTAGAGGTATAAAAGAAAAGTACGAGGCTCACCACAAGGTCAGGATCAAGGACGAAGCCGTAATTGCAGCCGTGGAATTATCGCAACGCTACATTACCAATAGGTTTTTGCCGGACAAGGCTATAGATCTAATGGATGAAGCCGCTTCCAAGCTAAGGATGGAAATAAATTCCAAACCTGAAGAACTCGATGTTTTGGATCGTAAAATAATGCAGCTGGAGATAGAAATAGAAGCCATTAAAAGAGAGAACGATACCTCAAAACTCAAGGCCTTGAATGTGGACCTTGCCAATTTGAAGGAAGACCGAAATGAAATCTTCGCCAAATGGGAGAGCGAAAAAACTGTTGTGGACGATATCCAAAAGACAAAGAACGATATTGAAAACTTTAAACTGGAAGCTGAAAGGGCCGAACGCAATGGGGATTATGGTAAAGTTGCCGAAATCAGGTATGGCAAGATCAAGGAAGCCCAAGAGCGATTGGATAAACTGGAAAGCGAACTGGAAGAACAACAACTGGGAGAAACCCTGATCAAGGAAGAAGTTACCTATGAGGATATAGCCGAAGTGGTAGCCAAATGGACAGGTATCCCCGTTACCAAAATGCTTCAAAGTGAAAGGGAAAAGCTGTTAAAATTGGAAGATGTACTCCACAAAAGAGTGGTAGGACAGGAAGAAGCCATACAGGCTGTTTCCGATGCCATAAGAAGAAGCAGGGCCGGATTACAGGACAGCAAAAGACCAATTGGCTCCTTCTTGTTCCTTGGAACTACAGGTGTAGGTAAAACGGAATTGGCAAAAACCCTGGCCGCCTATCTATTTGATGACGAAAATGCCATGACCAGAATTGATATGAGCGAATACCAGGAGCGTCATTCGGTAAGTAGATTGGTAGGTGCACCTCCAGGATATGTTGGTTATGACGAAGGCGGCCAATTGACGGAGGCAGTGCGAAGAAGGCCTTACTCCGTAGTATTACTGGATGAGATTGAAAAAGCGCATCCGGACACCTTTAATATCCTTTTACAGGTATTGGATGAGGGTAGGCTAACGGACAATAAAGGTCGTGTAGCAGATTTTAAAAATACCATTATCATAATGACCAGTAATATGGGAAGCCATATTATTCAGGAAAAGTTTGAGGAAAACAAAGACATCTATAGCGCCACAGAGGCTGCGAGGGTGGAAGTACTGGGCCTATTGCGAAAAACCATAAGACCAGAGTTCCTAAACCGTATAGACGACATTATCATGTTTACCCCTCTAAGCAAAGTAGACATTAAGAAGATAGTGGTCCTACAACTGGATCAGTTGAAAAAATTGGTTGCCAAACAACAAATTACAATAGATGCAACCGATGAGGCTATAGATTACCTGGCCAACAAAGGGTACGACCCGCAATATGGTGCAAGACCCATAAAAAGGGTAATTCAGAAAGAAGTATTGAACAATATTTCCAAAGAATTATTAAGTGGTAACATTCAACCAGGTGGAATTATCCTTATAGACTCGTTTGACGATCAGCTAGTATTCAGAAATGAGAGTGAACTAGCGAAATAAAATGACCGTTTTTAACAGAAGGGCATCCGATTATAAATCGGATGCCCTTTTTTATTAACAATATATACCATGCAGTATAAGATTTTTTATATTAGCATAAAACTGTAAGGACATGTCTACAAAAGCCGAGAGAACAACCGCCTATATCATTGAAACCGTTGCGCCAATTTTCAATAAGCTTGGATATGTTGGAACCAGCATGAGCGACCTTACAGAGGCTACGGGCTTGACCAAAGGGGCCATATACGGGAATTTCGAAAACAAGGATTCCCTGGCACTGGCAGCGTTTGAATATAATAGCAAAAAACTATTATCTGAAATAGACGATAAGTTAAATTCTAGCGGTACTTCCCTACAAAAGCTTTTTGTGCTTACCAATTTCTATCGTCACTACGATACTTTTATAGAGGAATTGGGCGGATGTCCAATTTTAAATATTGGGATAGATGCCAATCACAATAATTCCCAACTCCTAGCTGCAACCAGGGAGACCATAAAAACCATAGAGGGGAAAATTGCCTTGGTCCTAGAAAATGGACTCAACAACAATGAACTCAGGCTGCCCGTAACACCACTTCAGTTTTCAAAACAGCTATTTACAATGATCCAAGGAGCTGTAGCCATGGCCACTATAACGGGTGATAGAAAATACTTACTTAACACGGTGACCTACTTGGACCAATTAATTGTCCGTGAAATAAAAAAGTAATTTATCACTACTCCCCTATTATCCTAAATATCCAGGTTCTTTCGGAATATTTACCATTAAATTTATTATCCCTTGCCGCTTCCGCTTCACTCAGGGTATCAAACCTTTCCAAATATACATAGTCCCACTTGGTCCTTTCCAAATAAAAGAACTTAGCGTCAATACCTTTCTTCTTCAGATTTTCTACAAAAATATCACGGTATCTAGAAGTACCATAAACATTGCCTATAAGATAAAATCCGGCTTTCTGGCCTTCCAGTTTATCCACTTCCTCGTAATGACCCTGAGTTACCTTCTTGCCGGCCTTCTTTCTAGCAGCAATCATATCCAGATCTTCCTGGATTTTCTTGGCCAATGCCAATTCCACATCTTTTATGGAATCCAATCTTTTTTGCTCCTTCATCTGGACGGCCTTCGCCAAAGCCGCGGCCTCCTGTTCTTCCTTCAACCTTTTTGCCTCTGCCAATTCCTGTGCCACTCTTAATTCTTCCGCAAGCGCTTTCTTTTTCTTGCCTCTAACACGCTTCTGTTTTTTTTGCTTTTTAAGCGCATTTTTTTCGGCCAAAGCCTCTGCTTTGCTCAGCTCTTTCTGCATTTTCTTTTCCTCTGCAATACGATCCTCTTCTTCCAACGGAATAACTTCCTCCGGTTTTTCAAGTTCCAATGGCGCCTCATCCACGTCAAAACCAACTACTTTTTTGCGTGCATCAGGACTACTTAGTGTATATGCCGCAATTATTTCAAAAGATGGGTCCTGATCCTTAACCTCAGCATCCAAGCCATATTCTATAAGAGCTCCCAATGATAAATGCTTAAAAAATCTACCACCCAAACCACCCGATAAGCCGTAGAAACTATTATAACCACCTTGTAACCAAAATTTATTGGACGATAATAATGCATTTAACCCTACTTGGGTATCCCCATAGGGCACAGATTTTACATACAGCATGGGAAGCAGATAGGCATCATCCACCCCACTAAAAAGGGTTAAGGGCAATCGATAATCCACCATCCCCAAGTATATCTTTTCATCGGATTCCGAAGCACTACTATTATTAGAGAAATTATAATCAAACAGGTTTTCTGCAGTAAAACCAACACTGAATCCATCCACAGAAAATCGAACTCCCGGTGCAAATTGCATTATAAATGCATTTTTGGCCAATTCCAATTGGGGCAATGAAATTTCAGGATTTGGACTATACCTATTGTCTGCAATTTCACTATTAAAACCAAATACGTTCAAACCAACGGACAATTGCATATTATTGCCAAAATCGAAGGCGTATGCATAGTTGAGCACTCCACCGGTATTTAAAAACACCCCTGTATTATTTTGCATAAAACCAATGCCTATAGAAGACTGAGTGTTTATTTTTCTGGAATAATTTAAGAAAATGGAAGTAGGGTCACCATCTATGGTCTGCCATTGATACCTGGACCACCAGGCAATGGACTCTGGATTGTTCCTATCCAGTGAAAAAACCGGATTGAACAAACTAGCATTGAATTCTGTTAAATTATGCTGCCTTAAGTCGGTTGGAAGTGCAACTTCTTGCGCATGCGAAAACAATACCGCAAACAAAATAGCATAAATGGCGTACTTTTTATCCATATACAAAAGAACAAAAAACTAGGGGCACTACATACTTTTTTACTGTAATTTTAGTTACTTTACCAGAAGAACCAAATACCAAAAATAGAATTGACCATGAAACATATAAATCTGCTATTGATTCTTTCCTTAACCATCGGCACTATATCCTGTAAGGAAGATCCGAAGTTACCCTTGGAAAATGCAGAAGATTCTATTTCAACTTATTATTTTATAAGACATGCCGAAAAAGATCGCAGCGACCCTGAAAACATAGATCCGGAATTAAATCAGGACGGATTGGGGAGAGCCATACGTTGGGCCGAGGTTTTTGACCCTGTTGCCCTTGATGCCATTTACATCACCGATTTTGAAAGAACTGCGATGACCGCCGCACCTACATCCGTAAAAAAAGAAATTACCCCACAATATTACGATCCCAAGGCACTCATTATCGAAGAATTTAAAAGACTGAATCTAGGCAAAAATGTTCTAATTGTTGGCCATAGCAATACCACCCCAGAGTTTGTTAATCTCATGTTGGGAGAAGATAAATATGAGCATATGGACGATTATGACAATAGCAGTTTATTTATTGTGCGGATCATAAATGGAAAAGCCACCGATATTAGATTAAAAATGGACTAATTGGAAGCTGTAACGGAAATTTCTTCCAACTCTATTTTTGAAAGTAATTTTAATTTGTCTTTTTCGTAAAGAACGTCCACATCATAGAATGCGCTATCCCCTGTAGCGGTCTCATAATTTTCATAATCAACAAAACGGATACCTCCAAGATAGCGCTCATTGTATGCTGCCCTAAAGCGGATTCCTCCCCCATCCACATAAAACTTATAGGCTAGGTAATCGGGCTTAAAGGTCTCCTTATTAAACCAGTACAGATAAATATCCTCGTAATCCTTTCCTCCGTCTTTCTGATCAAAAGTCACTTTTACCTTATAATACTCCTTGTCCCTTATGGCTACTTCCCCCAATAATTCCTTATTGACTGCGGGATCGTTCAACCCATATGGCAAGTGGGCAAAGTAATGTACAGAGTTCACAGAGTTAGCGTATAAATTGGCAATGGAATCCTTTAGAGGCACCAAACTATCGTTAATATATCGGTTAAAACCCCGGCTACCTTTTACATCCAATACCTTTGTAGAATCGGTCAATCTAATGCGTTTTAAAATTCTATCTCCGTCCTTCCATTCAGAGGCATATTGATAATCCCTGAATTTATAGAATATATCATTGGTTTTATACTGCTCCCCTCCACTTACCAAAATGGACTTATCAACTATTTCTTGCGCGGAAAGGGTGGTTCGCGCTTGTTCCTTGCACGAAAAAATCAGTAAAACAAGGGTTAAAAGGGATACTACTTTCATTCATTAACTTTTCACATTAATCGCAATGTTGCCACATACATTACAAAAAAAACATATTTATATTCAAAATAATTAAGACGATCTAAACTTATGCCCTAATTGCCAATCGGATAATTGTTTCTATTTTTGTCAAACATATGCAGAAAAAAATAAACATAAAGAACAAAAGGGCCCGATTCGATTACGAGTTATTGGATACCTATACGGCCGGCATTGTTTTGTCCGGTACCGAAATTAAATCTATTCGGGAAAGCAAGGCTTCCATCTCGGAGAGCTTTTGTGAATTTAATGATCTGGGAGAGTTGTTTGTTATTAATATGCAGGTAGACGAATATTCCCATGGGACGCATTACAACCACAAACCGAAAGCAGAACGAAAACTTTTGCTCAATCGTGGCGAACTGAAAAAACTGGAAAAAGAGGTAAAAAATTCAGGCCTAACCATAATTCCCTTAAATCTTTTCTTGAACGACAGGGGCCTGGCCAAGATGAACATTGCATTGGCAAGGGGTAAAAAACTATATGACAAGCGCGAGACTATCAAGGATCGCGACAACAAGAAAAACCTGGATAGGATCAAAAAAAGCTTTAACAATTAGGACCTACTCTAATTTTTATCCTCCAATAAAGGCACAAATCGAAAGGATCCCAATTCCTTTTTTTCAAATTCTTTGGCAGATTTGCGGACAAACAGCGTCATAACTTGTTCGTCTGTCCCTACCGGTATTACCAACCTGCCTCCTACTTTAAGTTGGGCCAATAAAGGATTTGGCACAAAAGGCGCCCCAGCGGTTACTATAATACTATCAAATGGCGCCTCTTCCGGCAATCCTTTATACCCATCTCCAAATATTACCTTTTTGGGCCTATACCCCATCTTTTTGAAAAAGAGATTGGTCTTCTTAAAGAGCTCCAACTGACGCTCAATAGTGTATACCCTTGCCTTTAATTTTAATAATACCGCGGTTTGATACCCACTTCCCGTTCCTATTTCCAAGATTTTGTGATTGGGCTGCACCTGTAAAAGTTCGGATTGAAAGGCCACCGTATAAGGCTGGGAAATGGTTTGGTCCGCACCAATGGGAAACGCCTTATCCTGATAGGCGTGATCCTCAAAACTACTATCCAAAAATAAGTGTCTTGGAACGGCCCGTATAGCCTCTAGAACAGCATTGTCCACAATTCCCTTCTCCGAAAGAATGTCTGCCAATTTGTTGCGCATTCCCCTATGTTTTAATGTATCTTTCAATTGTTTGGTTTTGGTGGGTAAAGTTAAAAAACGAAAAACTTAAAATGAAGAAATCAGAAAATTTACATGCTGCAATCTAACCTATTCTTTCATCCGAGGATAAATTTAGCTTAGATTTCTTTAATTATAAAAATCACAGTTCCATTGTCTACCCTTCTATTTTTTATCCTATTCTACTACTTTGCATAGTTGACAAAAAAGTTGGGACATAAAACTTAACTTTTGTTTTTTAAGCCCTTAAACTTACAAACTATCCTTATTTTTGAGAAAAATAAACACATATGCTTAATGTTGGCGTCCTAGGAGCAGGACATTTAGGGAAAATTCATCTTAGATTACTGAATGAGTCCAAAAAATATAATCTGGTCGGTTTCTACGATCCCGATGTTATTAACGGTAAAAAAGTTGAGGCAGAATTCGGCTATACTTTTTTCGACAACATAAATAAACTAATAGATGCAGTTGATGTGGTGGATATTGTTACCCCCACCCTTTCACATTTCGAATGTGCCAAAAAGGCGATGGAAAAAGGAAAACATGTTTTCATTGAAAAACCCATTACCAATACCCTTCAAGAGGCTGAAGAATTGTTGCTCTTGGAAAAAAAGCATCAGGTGAAGGGACAGGTGGGCCATGTGGAAAGATTTAATCCCGCTTTTATGGCGGTTAAGGAAAATATTAATAACCCCATGTTTATTGAGACCCACAGGTTGGCAGAATTCAACCCAAGGGGGACCGATGTACCTGTTGTTTTGGATTTGATGATCCATGATATTGATGCCATCCTTAGTGTGGTACAATCAGAGGTGAAACAAATTAATGCCAGTGGAGTTTCGGTAATTAGCAACTCACCGGATATCGCCAATGCCAGAATAGAGTTTGAAAACGGCTGCGTTGCCAACCTAACGGCAAGTAGGATCTCCCTGAAGAACATGCGCAAGTCTCGCTTTTTCCAAAAAGATGCCTATATCGCCGTGGATTTTCTGGAGAAAAAAGTGGAGGTGGTAAAAATGAAGGACGCCCCGGAAAAACCAGGGGATTTTGATATGATCCTACAAAATGCCGAAGGAATAAAAAAACAGATCTATTTTGAAAATCCGGATATAGCCACAAACAATGCTATACTGGACGAGCTGGAGACCTTTGCAGATGCCATAAACAACAACACCGTCCCCGTGGTCTCCCTAGAACAGAGTACCCGGGCCTTAAAGGTTGCTTTGGAAGTCATTGCATCTTTCCAAAAGAAATAGATGCCAGATTTTATACGTTTACAAGCTGAACAAAGGCATGATATAATAGAATAAAATTCCAAGTAAAACGCTACAAATGAAAAACATAGCAGTCATAGGAGCCGGAACAATGGGTAATGGCATTGCCCATGTAATTGCTCAAAACGGATATAAAACCAACCTTATAGATATTTCAGAGGAAGCTCTGGATAAGGGGCTTACGACCATAAGTAAAAATCTTGACAGAATGGTGGCCAAGGAGCTTATCACAGAGGAGGATAAGAAATCTACTTTGAAAAACATAACTCCCCATACCACAATGGCAGAGGGGGTCAAGAAGGTAGACTTGGTAATTGAGGCCGCAACGGAAAACACAGCCCTTAAATTAAAAATCTTTCGGGAATTGGACGCTATCTGCGAACCCACGACCATTTTGGCGACCAACACCTCCTCCATTTCCATAACCCAGATTGCAGCCGCCACCAAAAGAGCGGACAAGGTTATTGGAATGCACTTTATGAATCCCGTACCTATCATGCAATTGGTAGAGGTAATAAGGGGCTACAACACCTCTGATGAAGTTACCAAAACCATCATGGATCTGTCCACGAAATTAGGAAAAACACCAACGGAAGTCAATGACTACCCTGGTTTTGTTGCCAACCGAATTTTAATGCCCATGATCAATGAAGCTGTAGAGACCTTATACCATAAAGTTGCAGGGGTTACCGAGATCGACACGGTCATGAAATTAGGGATGGCCCACCCAATGGGTCCATTGCAGCTTGCAGATTTTATAGGCCTGGATGTTTGTTTATCCATTTTAAATGTAATGTACGACGGCTTCAAAAACCCAAAATACGCACCCTGCCCCCTATTGGTAAATATGGTAACTGCCGGAAAATTAGGTGTTAAGTCTGGGGAAGGTTTCTACGATTATTCGGAATCCCGTAAGGCCGAGAAGGTATCCAAACAATTTAATTAGTAGTCCATTGTGCTTGTTTACTTCAACCATAAATTTGATGTAACAAATGAGCCTAGTGTAAATGAATACCAAAAAAAACAATTGAATGTCCATTAAAGATAATTTAAAAACAATCAAGGAATCGCTTCCACCCCACGTTACATTGGTCGCCGTTTCCAAAACCAAGCCCATAGCAGATATCGAAGAAGCTTACGCTGCCGGACAAAGGGTTTTTGGCGAAAATAAAATCCAGGAAATGACAGAGAAGCAGGAAGTGCTTCCCAAGGATATTGAGTGGCACATGATAGGCCATATACAGCGCAACAAGGTTAAGTATATGGCAGAATATGTGGCGCTTATACACGGAGTGGACAGCCTAAAGCTGTTGAAGGAAATAAACAAACAAGCCAAAAAACATAACAGGGTTATTCCCTGCCTTCTGCAGATCCACATTGCCGAGGAGGACACCAAGTTTGGTTTTGACGAGAATGACCTCAACGAATTGATCGCCTCCAGTGACCTTGAGCAACTTACCAACATTAAGATAGTTGGACTAATGGGAATGGCCACCTTTACGGACAATAGTCAACAAATCAGGAAGGAATTCAAACGCCTTAAAGATTTATTTGAAAAAACCAAATTGGCGTTCCCAGATCTCTCGCAATTATCCATGGGAATGAGTGGTGATTATAAGATCGCAATAGAGGAAGGCAGTACCATGATACGAGTGGGAAGTAGCATTTTTGGATCTAGAAATTAGCGCTTAACCTTGCTATTTCTTTGACGGGAGAATACGTATCTTTGTTTAGTAATCTGAATTAGAAATATTACATGTACGTCATATTAGATATTGAAACCACAGGAGGAAAATACAATGAAGAAGGGGTTACGGAAATTGCTATCCACAAATTTGACGGGCATAAAGTAGTGGATCAGTTCATTAGCCTGGTAAACCCTGAAAAGGAAATCCAACCCTTTGTAGTTAATCTTACCGGCATTAACAACAACATGCTTCGCACCGCTCCTAAATTCTTTGAAGTTGCCAAACGCATTGTGGAAATAACGGAAGATGCGGTAATTGTTGCCCATAATGCCCAGTTCGACTATCGGATTTTGAGAACCGAATTCAGGAGATTGGGTTTTAATTTTGAACGCAAGACGCTCTGTACCGTTGAACTGGCCAAGCAATTATTACCGGATGCCGAATCGTATAGTCTGGGCAAACTGGTGCGGTCTCTAGGGATTCCTGTAAGTGACCGTCATAGAGCCAATGGAGATGCCCTTGCTACCTTACAACTATTTAAACTATTACTCTCAAAAGATCTGGACAAAACTATTTTTAAAAGCGTTCTAAGAACGGAGACACAAGGGGAATTATCGCCAAGACAGCTGGATATGGTAGATGAGTTACCCTCGGAAACAGGGGTCTACTACCTACACAATAAGGACGGTGATATTATTTTGTTGGGAAAAAGTAGCAACATTAAAAAAAGGGTCAATCAGCATTTTACCAATAATAGTCCTAAGGCCAGAAGAATTCAGAAAGAAACAAAAAGGGTTTCTTACGAAAAAACGGGCAATGAATTGGCAGCCTTATTAAAAGAGAATGCGGAATTATTGAGGAACAAGCCCAAATACAATACCCACTATAAGAAAAGGCTGTTTTCGCATGGCATTTATCAATCGAACAACCAGGACGGCTATATTACATTGATAGCAGAGGTAATAAATCCTAAAAAAAAGGCAGTAGCTACCTTTAATAGCCTTCAGGGCGCAGAGAATTTTCTACACAGCCTCAGGGAAGAGTTTCAATTGTGCAATAAAATAAATGGGCTTTCACAGGCCAAGATGCATTGCTCCCATTTTGAGGATAAAAGTTGCCTTGGAGGATGCATAAACAAAGAGCCGGTAGAGGCCTATAATGCAAGGGTAATGCAAGCTATTGACAAGTACAGTTTCTCAAAAAAGAACATTTTAATTATGGATAAGGGCAGGGAAATTGGCGAGCGGTGTGGAATTGAGATTAAAGATGGGGTTTTTAAAGGCCTTGGCTATTTTAATTTAAACCATCAAATCAATAATATTCATATCTTGGAATCCATAATAACACCCATGGAAGGAAATGAAAACACGACCCATATTATTTCCTCTTATCTAAGAAAAAAAAAGGTCCTAAAAATTATAGAGCTAAAACAGTAAACTTTGAAAATTAAAAAAAGTTGGAAAAATAAGATCCATGAAGTAATCTACGGGACCCATACCCCTGCGGGAAGACTTTTTGATATCCTTTTGCTCATTTTGATTGTGTATAGTGTTATCATCGTAATGCTGGAGAGCATTCCTACATTTGATGAGAAACACCATAAATTTCTAAACTATTCCGAATGGGTGGTGACCATTTTATTTTCCATCGAGTATATTTTGAGGATAATTTCCATCAACCGACCTAAAAAATATATATTTAGCTTTTTTGGAATAGTCGATCTTTTATCCACTATTCCAAAATACCTTTCCCTATTATTTGTTGGTTCCCAGTACATAACAGCCTTTCGAATCTTAAGATTGTTAAGGGTATTTAGAATTTTAAAGCTGGTCCGCTTCGTAGGGGAGTCCAACAAACTTGTAAGGGCCTTGAATGCCAGTAGAACAAAAATATTTGTTTTTGTTTTCTTTGTCATTGTCATATCCGTTTTATTGGGAACGGTAATGTACATCGTAGAAGGTCCTACCCATGGCTTTACCAGTATTCCCCACAGTGTTTATTGGACCATTGTTACCCTAACCACAGTAGGTTATGGGGATATTTCACCTGAAACGCCCTTAGGGCAATTTATTGCCACCTTGATCATGATAATTGGTTATGGGGTAATAGCAGTACCAACTGGAATAGTATCGGCCGAATATACTTCCGGAGTCATCAACAAAAAAGATATAGACACTGACAGAACCTGTCCGGATTGCGGTACTGAAATCATACGCATTGACGCCCATTACTGCAGGCAATGTGGACATAGATTAAGTGATGATTAATGAATAAAAAAAATCTTATTTCCATTGTTGGACCCACTGCGATAGGAAAGACGACCTTGGCCATTGCCCTGGCCAAACATTACAAAACAGAGATCATTTCTGCCGATTCCCGACAGTTTTACAAAGAAATGTCCATTGGGACCGCTGTACCATCCCCAGAAGAATTAGCAAGTGTTCCGCATCATTTTATTCAGCACAAAAGTATTTTTGAAGAATACACCGTAGGGGATTTTGAAAGGGAAGCTATAGAAAAACTGGCAACCCTTTTCCTGGATAACGACATTGTTGTCATGGTAGGCGGAAGCGGTCTATATGTTGACGCCATTAAAGACGGACTGGATACTTTTCCCGCAATAGATCCTGAAATCCGGGAAACACTGAACCAAACCTTGAAAACCGAAGGCATCTTAAGCCTTCAGGAAAGGCTTAAAGTTCTGGACCGGGATTATTACGACCAGGTAGACCTAAATAACCCACATAGGCTTATTAGGGCCCTGGAGGTGTGTATTGGTTCAGGACTCCCCTACACCTCCTTCCTAAATCAAAAAAAACCCGAACGGAATTTCAAGACCATTACCATAGCCATAAATGCGGAAAGGGAGATCATCTACGACCGTATAAACCAAAGAGTGGATATAATGTTGGAACAGGGTCTTTTGGAAGAGGTAGCGTCCCTAAAAGAACAACAGACCCTGAATGCGTTGCAAACTGTAGGTTATAGGGAATTATTTAGTTATTTTAAGGGGGATTTTGATCTGGATACGGCTATTGCCGAAATAAAGAAAAACACCAGAAGGTTTGCAAAAAGGCAATTGACATGGTTACGAAAAAAAGAGGATATTCTTTGGGTCGATTATAAATACGACCTAAACGAGATTTTGGAGAAGATAGAACAAGAACGCAATAGATAATGACTTTAACCAATAAAAACATTCTATTTGTAATTGGGGTTTCCGGCACGGGAAAATCTACCATAGCGCAATTGTTGGCGGAAAAACTGAACCTACCATTTTTTGATGGGGACGATTTTCATTCGGAAGCCAACATAAAAAAAATGTCCAATAAAATCCCGTTGACCGACGAGGACCGGTATGAGTGGCTGGTAACCCTGAACAAATTGGCCGTGGACAACCAAGAAACAGGAGCTGTCATTGTCTGCTCCGCCTTGAAGGAGTCCTACAGAAAAATACTTGAAAATAAAATTGAAGAGAAGGTAGTATGGATTTCCCTGGAAAGTTCCTTCGAATTGTTATTGGAACGCCTACAAAAACGCAAGGGCCATTTTATGCCTGCCGAATTATTACGGTCCCAACTGGACACTTTTGAACCTCCAACCAAGGCTATAAAAATATCGATAGAACCCAGTCCCCAAGAAATTGTGGACCAAATATTAAGGGAATACCGGAACTAATAGTTTTGAACGCTGGAGCAGACCCAAGAGTCCTGATTTAAAACCAAAAACCACGTCTTTTTTTGTTCAGGGTTCGTTCTACCAACACCTTTAAAAGAGCCTGCAGCTTTTAAAATAAGGGTCTAATAAAATAAAAAGCACCAAGAAAAATCCTGGTGCTCTAAAAAATTTTGGATATGAGGTATTTACTCAGTTTTAACCACCAATCTAAACCCTTCTCCGTGGATATTCAATATCTCCACGTTTTCATCTTTTTTAAGATATTTACGCAATTTGGCAATATAGACGTCCATACTACGGGAAGTAAAATAATTATCATCCCTCCA
This sequence comes from Arenibacter sp. S6351L, assembly GCF_023016025.1. NCBI lineage: Bacteria > Pseudomonadati > Bacteroidota > Flavobacteriia > Flavobacteriales > Flavobacteriaceae > Arenibacter > Arenibacter sp. S6351L. The sequence goes on from NZ_JALKBB010000032.1 coordinate 23,370, forward strand.
AATTTTGGTCAAGGCCAACTCCCTGGGCATTAAATCGTTCTCGTGCAAAGCCAAAAGTCTAAGCAACTCATTTTCCTTAGGAGAGAGTTTAATGGCATCTTCATCTTTGAATTTCAAGAACCTAAGCTTGGAATTCAATTGAAAACCACCAATTGTAAATTCAAATTGTTTACTGTCCGCTAGGGAACTGGAAGACTTTCTTTGAATTATAGCTTTAAGTTTCATCAATAGTACTTCCGAATCAAAAGGCTTGTTCAAATAATCATCGGCACCGGCTTTATATCCTTTAAGGACATCCTCTTTCATAGTCTTGGCCGTAAGAAAAACGATGGGTACGTTTTCGTTCTTTTCACGGATTTCCTTAGCTAGGGTAAAGCCATCCTTATAAGGCATCATTACATCCAAGATACAGACATCGAAATTGTCTTTCTTAAATTTTTCAAAACCTTCCATTCCGTTTTTTGCCAACGTAACGTCAAAATCGTTCATTGCCAAGTAATCTTTAAGTACAATTCCAAAATTGGGATCGTCCTCTACGAGTAATATTTTCTTATCTACTGTTTCCATTATTGTTTTAAATTAAAGGTAGTTTTATATAAAAAGTGCTTCCTTTTCCTTTTTCACTTTCTGCATAAACCTCACCTTGATGATCATCAACTATTTTTTTTACGTAAGCGAGCCCTAAACCGTGCCCCTTAACATTGTGTATATCTCCTGTATGTTCCCTATAAAACTTTTCAAAAACCTTTTTTAGTACCGCCTTGCTCATTCCAGCTCCCTGATCCTGTATTTTTATAATGATATAATTCCCGACCACTTCGGTAAAAACATCAATCTTGGGCGCCTCTGGCGAATATTTCACAGCATTGTCCAATATATTCACAATAACATTGGTAAAATGCATCTCATTGGCCAATACCTCTGAGCGTTCCGCCTTTAAATGAGGCTTAATATATCCTCCCCTATCTGCAACTATAAGCTCTACATGGGTAATGGCATCTTCTATTATGTCGTGCACATCTGCCCTATCCTTACTAATATCCAACTGATTTTTTTCCAACTTGGATATCCGCAATACATTTTCCACCTGCGCGTGCATTCTCTTGTTTTCGTCCCTTATCATTTGCAAATAGCGCAGCACCTTCTCCTTGTCATCTATAATCTTCGGATTCTTTATTGCTTCAACAGCCAAGTTTATTGTAGCAATTGGAGTTTTAAACTCATGCGTCATATTATTGATAAAGTCCGATTTAATCTCGGAAATCTGCTTTTGTTTTATCAACTGATAGATAGCACTGGAATAGGCCACCACTATAACCAAGGTAAATGTCAGGGACAAAATTGCCATTCCAAGAATGGACTGTATAAGGAACCTTTTCTTTTTGGGAAAGGTCAACAAAAGGGAAAAATTGGTATTCCCTTCACTATCCTTAAACAAAGGAGCCTTATATAGTGTGGTCTCTGAAAACTTGAATTTTTTGGATTTCACCTTAGTCGGCAGTCCCTTACTATAAACCCCATATTCATAGTCTATATCTATGCCCCTATTTTTAAGTTCCCTCCCAAGAAACAGTTCTATTTCTTGTTTGGATACGCGTTTATGGATGGACCTGGATTTGGCCTGCTCCCTAAAAACATCATCCAATGCCGCCTTATCAATAGAGGAAAGTCCTCCGATTTTCTCAAGCTTTTGGACAGGTGTCAAGGAATATTGCCTGCCGTCCAGACCAAAATCTTCTTTGTAGATTTCTGTTGTTCTGGTGCTGGTGATATTCCTAAAGGTTGTGGTGTCCAAGCCTATATCAAAGAACGTAGATGCCATATTGTAATCCTCCTCCAAAATACCATGGGTATAAAACCGTATTTCATTGGAATTAATATCACGATCAAAAAAGAAAAAATTCTTAAGATGGGTAGCCTTTGGCTTTCCAATACTATCCTTAAGTTTGTAAAACTCGTTAAGATAATCCTGTACCTCCCGCTTTTCAATATTCTCTACAACCCTACTCAAAATTTGGTTGATGGTGTTTGAAAATTGTTCTTCCTTGTCCGCTACCGATTTATTTATCCAATAACTCTGAACAAAGATGATTCCTATTAGGGAAAGGCTCATTAAGACTACCAAAAGACCAAATAACCTCTTATTCATTTATTAACAAAATTAGAAATTTAACATTTAGCGAATTGCACGTTTAACCTAACCTTAACAAAAATGTTAAAATTTCGCGCTTAAGCCCTTATTTTAAGTAATTTATGGTGAATTCGGGACACTTCCCTTTCCGTAGCCTCCAATCCAATATTTTCAATTATGAAGTCTGAAAACTTCTCTTTTTCACTATCTGGCCATTGATTATCTATACGTTGTATTACTGCTTCGGCCGTGATTCCATCCCTATCAACAACCCTTTGTATCCTGATGTCCCTTGGAGAGGTCACTAAAATTATTTTATCATAAAGTTCCTTGGTCCCGTTTTCAAATATAATAGCTGCTTCCTGTATTACATAAGGGGCATTCTGGCGTTTGCACCAACTTTTAAAATGACGTCTCACAGCAGGATGGACTATATTGTTGAGGCCCTGCAATAATTTCTTATCCTTGAACACGATTTTGGCGATATACTCCCTATTCAGCTTCCCTTCCAAATAACTCTCCTTGCCCAATAAGGTCTCAATATCCTTTTTAATCTTTTTTGAACGGGTCATTAAATTCTTTGCCTCTAGATCAGAATTATAGAGGGGCACTCCCAATTTTTGAAACATGGCCCCCACAGTAGATTTTCCACTACCAATACCTCCTGTCAAGCCTACGATCATCATTGCCTCTTTAGTATAAATTCCACTTTATTCTCCCTAAGCTGTACCACATTCACGCTATCGGGCTTTTTGGTCAATTTCAGGTCCAAAACATTTTCGTGTTTGTCCCTTAGGTTGGAATAGTCGGCAGTAACCACAAAATCCGACACCACCAATTCCTTAATAGCACTTAAACGCCCCCTGCACAAAACCGAAACTATTTCTGGGAAAGTTCTTATCCCGACTCCTTCAGGTACATTGACAACCTCTACTGGAACCTTAAAAACCTTTTCAGAAAATTTAAATATTTTGGCCGATAGGGTTATATAATGATCGGAGTATTTGGTGTTTTTCAGCTTAGGCGGAAGAATCAGTTTTAATTTCTTCGAAATATCATTGGTCGTATGTGGCAGCACCAAAGTTTGAGTGGTAATTCCGGTCAAAGTATCAATCTCCGTTTTAGGCCCCATTACGGTTATGGAATCTGGCAATAAAGTATAGTTCTTATCCATTAAATAGTTTTGCTCCAAATCTATAGTCACTTTAGGAAGTACTGGGACCTTTTTTTTGTAAAGCTTTTGGAAATTAAAAAACAAGGTATCCTTATCCATATCCTCGACCCTTATAAACTTTGAAAGCTGATTTTCTATCTGACTTCTATAGGTTGAAGGGGAAACAAAATATTTGGAACCTTTTTTCTCCAATTCGGATAAGTCCACTTCCACAGTTTTGTTCTTGAAACCAAACATCAAAAATTGAAACCCACTGGCCCTGAGCCTAACCTTTATGTTCCTTTTGGAAACACTATTTAGCAATAAGCTGTCCGGGGTACTACCATAGTGAATATCAAAAGTAGCATTATTGGTATATTGTTCTCCCAAATTGCTAATAAACCAAGCCAGACTGGAACATAACAGAAAGACAAGAAACAGTTTTACCTTTCTTTTATTGAGTCCGTTTTTAATTTTATCTATCAACTTATTACTGAGTTTTAAAGAAAAGCTTAGGAAATAACTCCTCCGGTTTCTTATTGCTGAACGCTATTAGAATCGAATTTTTAAAAAATCCAAAACCATATCCTACAAATTGGACCACCACTGCCATTAATGACAGCACAGCCACCTTAAAATTTTTATTGACCACTAAAGAATGTACAAAAAGTAAACCAAAATATAAGGCATAAATAGATATTGGCCACAAAACCCCTAAAACCAACAAGACAAGAGCCCCAACAAATCCGAAACAGAACAAAGTAGGGAACCAATAAGTAATTTTGGCACTGTCTGGATGCCAATGATTTAAAATGGGCCTTACCATTCCAAATTTCTTGACCTGGGTATAAAATTTATTCCAATCTATTCGCCGCTTATGGTATACATAGGCATCCTCTATCAATTTAGTTTCAAACCCCGCTTCCCATATTCTAAAGGTCAGGTCTGGATCTTCTCCTGGATGTATATTCCCATATCCACGGGTTTCTTCAAACGCTGCTTTAGATATTCCCATATTAAAGCTCCTGGGCTGAAATTTGCCTACAGCCCTCTTATTTCCCCGTATTCCACCAGTGGTGAACATAGAGGTCATGGCATAATTAATGGCCTTTTGCACATTGGTAAAGGAAGAATGTGCCGCATCTGGCCCCCCATAACAATCCACATAATAGTTTGTCAAGGATTTTTCCACCACCGACAAATATTGGCTAGGAATTATACAATCGGAATCCAGCACTATAAAATAATTACCGCGGGCACGATTCATTCCATAATTTCGGGAATCACCAGGGCCAGAATTCTTCTTCTTTAAATACGTTATGGACAATTTATCCTTATACTTTTCCACAATACCTTCCGAACTTTCGGACGAACCGTCTTCCACGACAACCACCTCAAAAGATTTACCGTAGTCCTGTAACGACAGGCTTTCCAGCAATTCATTGATCTCATTGGGTCTGTTGTAAACCGGCACTATAAAAGAAAAGTATAAATCCATTGAGCTTTGCTATAAATTAAAAAGGTGAAACAAACGTACAGGCCTGCCTTCAGTCTTGTTTCAACTGCATTAAGCTAATTTGAATAATATGTAGCCACGGAGTATAGCCAATAAGAATGGGTTAGCTCAAAGGCATCCTACCAATATACCTACCGAGCTATTCGGAAAATCTATCAATTACTTCCTGACTAACGCCTGTATTGGAAAAACCACCGTCATGAAACAAATTCTGCATGGTAACCTTTTTGGTCAAATCGGAAAAAAGGGTCACAGTATAGTCAGCACAATCCTGAGCTGATGCATTACCCAAAGGCGACATCTTTTCTGCATAGGAAATAAAGCTGTCAAAACCTTTAACTCCTTGTCCCGCAGTTGTAGCTGTGGGGGATTGGGATATGGTATTCACCCTTACCTTCTTCTCCTTGCCAAAAAAGTATCCAAAACTACGGGCCACCGATTCCAAATAAGCTTTATTGTCGGCCATATCATTATAATCCGGAAAGGTACGTTGCGCAGCCATATAAGTCAAAGCCACGATACTCCCCCATTCGTTCATTGCATCGGCCTTGTACAGGCTCTGCATTACTTTATGAAAAGAAAGGGCGGATACATCCCAGCCTTTGGTTGTAAAATCATATTTCTCATCTGTATAGGCCCTGCCTTTACGAACGTTGACAGACATCCCTATGGCGTGCAAAACAAAATCTATTTTCCCTCCCAAAATCTCCATGGATTGTGTTACCAAATTATCCAAATCCTCTTCGCTTGTGGCATCGGCAGGTATAATCTTGGAACCCGTCTTTTTTGCAAGTTCATCTATCTGCCCCATACGCATAGCTATGGGTGCATTGGTAAGGACAAAGGTACCGCCTTCGGCATGAATGGTCTCAGCAGTTTTCCAAGCTATGGAATTGGCATCGAGTGCCCCAAAAATTATCCCTTTTTTTCCTTTTAGTAAATTAAACGACATAGTCTATTTTCTTTGTGAATTTTAGATCGTCAAAGATATTAAAAATTAGTGGGTAGACCGCAGAAAGAACAAGGTAGAAAAGTTGGCAACCCTGTTGACGGGGCTTCAAATTATTAGGGTTATAGGCGAAAAGCTATTAATGTTGTTACACACATAAATACTTATAAACACCACTAAACGGAATTCAGGATTTCCCTATCCGCTTACACAAAGGTTAATCCAGTAACTGCCTGGCATGTGCCATAGCCGATTCGGACAAGGTTTTTCCACCTAACATTTCTGCCAGCTCCACAACCCTCTCTTCCGAAGAAAGCCTTTTCATTTTGGTATTGGTCCCCATCAGTTCTTCTTCCTTGTACACCTTAAAATGATGTACACCTTTGGCTGCTACCTGTGGTAAGTGGGTGATAGAAAATATCTGCATAGTATTGCTCATATCCTTCATGATATCTCCCATTTTATTGGAAATCTCTCCGGATACTCCCGTATCTATCTCATCGAACATCATTGTAGGCAGCTGTTCGTATCTGGCCAAAATGGCCTTAATGGTCAACATAATCCTGGACAGTTCACCGCCCGAGGCCACCTTCTTAAGGTCACCATAAGCAGACCCCTTGTTCGCTGAAAACAAAAAGCTAAGATCATCCTTACCCGTGGGTTTAAACTCTTTGGCTGGCGAAATTTCAATTTTAAAAGTAGCACTTGCCATCCCTAAGTCGATCAAAGTTTCCTCCAATTGTTTTTTCAGCTCTGGAATAACCACCTTTCTTCTTTTACTTATGTTGGCAGCTTCAGTGTTCAAAGCAATTTCCAATTGATGCAACTCCTTCTTTTTACGGTCTATATCGGCAACAACATTCTCGGTTGCACTTACCTTCTCATCCAAGGCATTCCTTATTTCTAACAATTCCGGAATTGTCTGAACCTTATGTTTCTTTAAAAGATCATAAAGCAATTGAAGTTTGGCGTTTACCTGCTCCAACAATTGTGGATCGGCCTCTACCTTATCATTTAGAATATTAAGTTCGTTGGTAATATCATCCAACTCAATAAACACCGATTTTACGCGCTCATTTATATCTGAATACTGGTGGCCAAAACTGGCCAACTTACTGGATACCTGTTTCAGCTCCGTAAGTAGGTTCACCAGCCCTATCTGCTCATCATTTAATAACTGTTGCCCATGGGACAATTGCTCTAGAATAATTTCCACATTGTTAAGCTGTTCGTACTGCTCCTCCAATTCTTCCAATATTCCCTCTTTTAAAGGAGCCGAATTTAATTCCTGTAACAAAAAACTATTATACTCGTGTTCCTTGGTGGCACTATTCTGAAAATCCACAAGTTTTTGTAATTCCTTTTGTGTAGATTGATATAACAGCAACTTCGAAGAATAGGCTGTTAGCACTGGTCCATTATCGGCAAGGGCATCTATAACCTTCAGTTGAAAATCATTATCCGCAAGTCGTAACGTTTGATGCTGGGAATGCACATCTATCAATTGATCCCCCAATTGGGACAGAATATCCAAGGTAACCGGGGAGTCATTTATAAAAGCCCGGGATTTACCGCTAGGCAAAATCTCCCTTCTAATAATGGTCTTTGCCTCATAATCCAGGTCGTTATCCAAGAAAAATGATTCCAAACCATATTTGGAAATTTCAAATTCCGCCTCTACGATGCATTTATCCTCCTTCTCCCTTAAGGAGGAAAGATCCGCCCTTTTACCCAACACCAAGGACAACCCACCTAATAAAATGGATTTACCAGCACCTGTTTCACCTGTTATTACTGTAAAGCCATTGGTAAACTTAACGTTTAAATGGTCTATTAATGCGTAATTCTTTATGGAAAGATTTGTCAGCAAAGTTTATTATCTAAGATTGCCGTAAAGATAATTTATATTGCTTTGGAAAAAAATGTGTGGTAAAAAAATTCTATTTACAAAATCCCGATGCGGGACCAAATAACATTGTACAAAGGAATCCGATCAAAATTTTATTTCGTTCCAAGTGGACGAATATAGTGGGGCAATTTTGTTCAAAGTTTGCTTAAGCTGTACAATATCCACTTTGGGACCATCGGAAAATACGTTTTGTATTTCTTCCGACTTTGCATCAAAAAAAGTTTGAATTAAAAAAGCGTTGGGATGCCGGCCTCCCATGGTCTCCAGCAAACGCATGGTACCTGCAACTACCTGCTTTCCTGTGCTGTTATTATCTGCCAGGACGTCCAATCCTTTTCTGTGGTAATTGTACATTGCTATTCTGTACTCTCTGTATGAATTGGACAAAAGGTTGTCTACCAACTCAAACCTACTTCTTTGCCCAGATGTCTGTGTCCACCCAGAATAACCTGCACTTTGGGCCAAAGTAACAACTTGTTGTGCCTTTTTATAAAAATCGGTACCGCCCTCCAAAGAAAAAGTGTCCGCATCCAAGCCAAGAATAATGTAGGCATAGTAAGATACGACCCCTACCAAATTGGAAGTTATATTGTTTTCATTTAGGATCAAGGGCTGAAACTCTATATAATCAAAACTGAGCTGATTGTCCTTATAATTAAAAACAGGACTTTCATAGGAGGTATTAAAAACAGGTCTTGACGATTGAATCTGAATATTCCCTTTAAATCTACTGGATTCATACTCCGTAATGGTAATGAACATTTGGGCGTTAACCCTTTCATTTTCCTTATAGACCCGATTGGACCATCTATTCTTATTTACAAAATCATTTAAGGAACGCTCCAGAGTCTTGAAAACTTGTTGATTGGTCTGCCCTACCTGATCAGAATTTATAGTAACCACACAGTTTAACTCCTGAGCTCCCAAGGTTATAGAAGTTACAAAACAAATTATGGCTAAAAATAGATTACGCATGGATCCTGTTGGTGATTTCATTTAAAATATCCGAGGCCACCTCTGCCTTGGTTTTTAACTCAAACGTTTTAATATCCAAATTCTTATCTATGAACGATATTTTATTGGTCAATTTTCCAAAACCCGCACCACTATCGTTCATGGAATTTAAGACAATAGCGTCCAAATTTTTCCGTTTTAATTTTCCTATGGCGTTTTCAACCTCATTTTCTGTTTCCAGGGCAAAACCAACCAGAAACTGATCCTTCTTCATTTCTCCCAAGGAAAAAAGAATATCCTTGTTCTTTACCAAAGTGATGGTAAATTCCTCTGCCGATTTCTTTATTTTCTGTTCGGCCACTAATTTAGGCCTGTAATCAGCCACCGCAGCAGCGCAAATAACGATATCCATTTCCGGGTACAAGGCAACCGTTGCTTTATACATTTCATCGGCCGAAGTTACTTTAACAAGATCTATCTGGGAATGTTGCAGTGTTAAATGGGACGGCCCGGACACCAAATATACCTTGGCCCCAAGTTTGGCTGCATTTTTGGCCAACTCATACCCCATTAAACCCGATGAGTGATTTCCAATAAACCTAACCGGATCAATGGCCTCATAGGTGGGACCGGCCGTTATCAATACTTTCTTATTTCTTAGAGGCAGCCCTTTACCCAGGTGATCATTGAGGAAATCCACAATATCCTCGGGTTCGGCCATGCGGCCCTCCCCTATTAATCCACTGGCCAACTCTCCTGATGTAGCCGGAATCATAATATTACCAAAAGATAATAGCTTTTTAAAGGTTGCTGTAGTGGAAGGATGTTTATACATGTCCAAGTCCATCGCCGGAGCAAAGTAAACAGGGCATTTTGCCGAGAGATAAGTGGCCATCAACAAATTATCGCAGGTACCGTTGGCCATTTTGGACAGGGTATTGGCCGTAGCTGGGGCAATAAGAACTATGTCTGCCCAAAGTCCCAGTTCTACATGATTGTTCCAGGAAACTGTTCCGTTTTCCTCATCTACAAAGGAAGATAGTACGGCATTCTTGGACAGGGTAGCCAAGGTTAAGGGAGAAACAAAAGAGCTGGCGCTTTCCGTTAAAACAACTTTAACGTTAGCGCCAGCTTTAATAAGTAAACGAACTAAAAAGGTGGTTTTATAAGCAGCTATACCCCCAGTAATGCCCAAAAGTATATTCTTACCGCCCAACATCCTTTAAGCGTCTTTCTCTGTATTCCTGTGATAAATTTTATCATCCAACCACTCCTTTACCGCCAATGCATGGGGCTTGGGCAATTTTTCGTAGAATTTAGAAACCTCGATCTGTTCCTTGTTTTCAAAAACTTCCTCCAAACTATCACTGTAGGTAGCAAACTCTTCCAACTTCTCCAAAAGCTCTTTTTTAATTTCAGAATTAATCTGAACAGCTCTTTTGGCAGTTATGGAAATAGCCTCATAGATATTCCCAGTCTTGGCATCGAAATCATTTTTATTGATCGTCACCGTAGAAACAGGAGCCTTCGAGTTTTTTAAATCGTTCATATTCATATCAAATCGTATTTTATTTGGAATAAATTTCTAATTCTTTTTCAACCTTTTCCAAGGTCTTATTTGCATCCTTAAGATACTTGGACTCCGGAAAATATTTTTTGAAAGTCAGATAAGCCGCTTTGGCATCATTCAATCGAGATTTTTTAAGATAATCGAAGCTGTTAAGCGCTAAATTGGTTGACGCATCAAACTTATAATATAGGGCATCTTCGCGATAAACGGAACCTGGGTTGTCTGAAATAAAGTTGTCAAAAGCGGTAACCGCGGGAGTTAAAAAGGTATAATCAAATTCCCCAATAGTATTGAACTGCTTTGCTATCTCGTAGGATTTACGCTCTTTCTTGGTCGTCAATTCCTTGGCCATGATATTGGCTTCTACTAAAAATTCGGATTCTGGGTAGGTATTGATGAAGTTTTGCAACTTTATCAAGGCCTTGTCCGTATCCGTTTGGTCCAAAGAGTATTTAGGGGAAAGCTTGTAATAACTTTTAGCTCCATAAAAGCCAGCCTCTACAGCCTTATCACTTTTAGGATATGATTTTAGGAACCTTTCAAACTGGTAACCTGCCATATTATAGTCCTTGGTCTGAAAATAAGAATCTGCAAGAAAGTACATAACACGTTCTCCTTGTGGCTTACCTATATACTTTGGCGCTATCTGTTCCAACAATCGGTTGGCCCTTTTAAAATCACCGGCATCATAAAATTTTTCAGCCAAATCATATTTGGCCTTAACATCTTCATTTTTAAGTACCTTTTGGTACTCACTACAAGAGCTAAGGATGACAACCAATAATAAAAAGGAAAATAGACGTTTCATTTTTAAAAACATTTTGCAAAATTAAGGATTCTAAACGGATATAAAAAACATTTTTATCACGCTAAAATAGCCCGCCTCTTTACCAACTACAACATTTTTATGCAAGTTTTAACTTTGTTGGTAAAAAATCCAATAATAGATAGTTGTTTTTTACTAAACAACCGTCTTTAGCAAGGTGTTCAAAAAGCTCTTAATGGTTTTTTTAAGGGTTGCAGTGGCCTCTACCAATGGCAACCTTACAACTGCAGTTCCCAGGCCAACAGCTTCCAACAAAGCCTTGATACCTGCGGGATTACCTTCTTTAAAAATTAAATCCATACCGTCCTGAATGGCATAGTGCAACGCAAAGGCCTCCTTGACCCTGCCTGCCAGCCCAAAACGTATCATCTGGGAAAATTCTGAAGGAAGTCCCTGTCCCAAAACAGAAATTACCCCGGAACCACCGGCCAATACCGTAGAAAGTGCGGTAAAATCATCTCCGGAAATTACCATAAAATCTGCAGGTTTATCCTTTATGGTTCGCATTATTTGAACCATATCACCGCAGGCCTCCTTGATTCCCACAATATTGTTAAAATCATTGGCCAATCTCAAAACAGTCTCAGGAAGCATATTGCTCCCTGTCCTACCAGGTACATTGTACAATATGATAGGCTTGGGAGAAGCCAAGGAAATGGCTTTAAAATGCTGATATACCCCCTCTTGTGTGGGTCTATTATAATATGGTGAAACCGATAAAATGGCCACAAAATCCTTTAGATCGGTTTCTTGCAGTTCTTCAACAACAGCCGCAGTGTTGTTACTTCCTATGCCCAAAACCAATGGAAGCCTACCTGCATTGGCATCCACAATAGTATCTATAACCAGTTGTTTTTCTTTTTTGGACAACACAACAGACTCCCCGGTAGTTCCCAAAACAACCAAATAATCTATTCCACCATCCACACAATAATTTACGATTTTTGCCAAAGCTATCGTATCTATAGAAAAATCCTCCTTAAAAGGAGTCACCAGGGCAACACCCGTTCCAACTAACTGTTCCATTATTTAATCTCATTTAAAACCCTCAAATATTTCCGTAACTCCTTTTTAAAAGTTTGGAAATCCTTGATGGGAGTATTCAATATCAAATCATTTAAATTTTTATCCACACCACCAAAACCCACCTTTAGCCTGGCTTTGGTCTTTAACGTCATTAACTGCAATAATAATTTTTCATCCGTATAATAATTAACCAAAAGGTCATATTCCCTATTTAAAAACTCCAAGGCATAGCTGTTTTCAATATTCGCTTTCCATCCCAAATCCTTGTCGGAAAAAACTGGGGTTGAATAAGGGGAGTTTTTATCATAAAATTTCTTGTACCCAATTATTTTTACAGAATTGGGCCTTAGGGAAAATTCATCCACAAACTCATAAAAAGCATTGGCATTTTCAAACGCGTCCAAATCAACAATACAACCAACAGAACTTATACCCTTAACCCGATCAATAGTTTCAGGAGGAGCATTCAACCCCCTCTGTAAATACTTTTTACCGGCTCTAAATTTAATTTTTTCCTTAAGCGTTTTTAAAAACATGTATTTTTACATTTTCAAGATTGTAAATGTAAATAATATCACCTCAATAATTATACGAAGGTAAGAAGTATATGGATTTAAAAAACAAACATTTTGTTATAATTGCAACAATTGTACTCGTCCTGAGTTGCAAGGAATCCGTTCCCAAACTTAGAAATATTGAGGGACAAAGGATTCAGATCAATTACTCTTCCAATCCAAACGATTCCATAGAAAACGTCATAGCACCCTACCGAAACAGGATCAACGAGGTATTGGACAGCGTTTTGGCCTATGCCCCAATGGCCATATCCAAAACAGATGGTACTTTAAATTCTCCCGCAGGCAATTTAATGGCAGACATTGTAATGCAGGAAGTAAACCCCGTTTTTACGGCCAGAACCGGGAAGCAAATAGATTTTGTACTTCTTAACTTTGGAAGTATCCGATCCGTAATATCAGAAGGTGACATTACTGAGCGCACAGCCTACGAGGTAATGCCATTTGAAAACTCGGTAGTTGTTGCTGAATTGGATGGTAAAGCTATCCGGGCAATGGTATCATTTCTGATAAAATCCAGTGTTGCCCACCCTATTTCAGGGATTCAAATAGTCGTAGGTAAAAATAAAAGTTTGCAAGCGGTAAACATTCAAGGAAAACCCTTTGACGAAAACAAGACTTATAATGTTGCCACTTCAGATTATTTGATCACCGGTGGTGATAAAATGGATTTTTTAAAAGAATATATTTCTGTGACCGATTCCGATTATCTAATTAGAAATACCCTGATCGATTATTTTAAGAAAATAGACACCCTTACTGCGGCTACTGATGACCGGTTTATGCAAATCAAATAATTATGGAACGTAGAAAATTTATATCGGATACAGCAGCTTCTGCCGCTTTTATTGGCATAGGCGGACTAACGCTAAATTCTTGCCGAAATTCAGGGAACAAACACATTACTATCTTGCACACCAACGATGTGCATAGCCATATTGACCCCTTTCCAACCAACCATTCGGCCTATCCAAACTTGGGCGGCCTGGCAAGAAGGGCAACTTTGGTGGATCAAATCAGAAAAGAAAACCCGAATACACTATTATTTGATGCTGGCGACATTTTTCAGGGGACACCCTACTTCAATTTTTATGGGGGTGAATTGGAATTTAAACTAATGAGTATGTTAAAGTATGATGCCGCTACCATTGGAAATCATGATTTTGACAACGGCCTTAATGGCCTTTATGCCCAACTGCCCTATGCCTCCTTCGATTTTTTATCCGCCAATTATGACTTTGTAAACACCCTTATGGATGGTCATGTGAAGCCATACAAAACATATATGGTAGACGAAATAAAGATTGGAGTCTTTGGATTAGGAATAGAACTGGCCGGTCTGGTGACCAAAAAGTTGTACCAAGAAACCGTTTATCTGGACCCCATAGAAATTGCGCAGGACATAAGCCGTACCTTAAAGGAGGAGGAAAAATGTGATTTAATTATTTGTCTTTCCCATTTAGGATATCAGTATCAAAACCCTCAAAAACCCGATGACCTAAAGTTGGCGGCCAAGACAGAGAACATTGATCTGATTATTGGAGGCCATACACATACATTCTTGGATAGGCCCACCATAGTAAACAATAGAAAAAACGAACAAATATTAGTAAACCAGGTTGGCTGCTTCGGCATTAATCTAGGCCGAATCGACTTTTATTTTGACAATGGTAAGCAAAACGCTGCTGATGGCGTGTCGATCAAGGTATAACCATAAATTATGATTCAGGAAAAAGGAAAGCCTATAGTTTCAAAGAAAATTATCAAAATACTGGGAGATGACCTTGTAGAGCACACGGACGATATAGCTGTTGAAGAACCCCTTCAAATTAGCATCAGTGTTTTAAATTTGGATTCCCCCCTTACCAATAAAAATATCTCCATTACTATGAGAACGCCGGGCAATGATCAGGACCTGGCCATTGGATTTCTTTTTACAGAGGGCATTATACAAGATTCCAATCAAATAAAAAGGGTTGCCCTTGATGAAAATAGCATAAATGTCCAACTAATTAATTCCGAAAACATAGATCTTGGCAAACTGGAACGGCATTTCTACACCAGCAGTAGTTGCGGAGTTTGCGGCAAAGCCAGTATTGACGCTATAAAAACCATATGTCGCCTACCCCCTTCCCTGGCGGATTTTAAGATCGAAAAAAATCTTATTAAATCCTTTCCCGGCATTCTTCAGCAAGAGCAGAATATTTTTAACAATACCGGAGGCATACACGCAGCAGCACTATTTAATGTTCAGGGCAAATTAATAACAATGCGCGAGGATGTGGGAAGACATAACGCTTTGGACAAAATAATTGGCCATGTACTTACCCAAGACCTATTGCCATTGGACCAACATTTATTATTTCTGAGCGGTCGCGCCAGCTTCGAATTGATCCAAAAAGCAGCCATGGCAGGGATTCACTTTATTATGGCCGTAGGAGCCCCGTCCAGCTTGGCCGTAGAAATGGCCTTGGAACATGATATTACCTTGATAGGATTTCTAAACGAAACCAGGTATAATATCTACACCGGCTCAAAACGGATTAAAATTTAGGAATCTAAACTTTGAGACTGATAGTCGAATACCTAACTTTATAGAATTAGGTATAAAATATTGTTTGAATGAAAATTAGGATACAAGGAAATTCGGTTCGTTATAGACTTACCCGTTCGGAGGTTGAATCTTTGAAGAAAGACGGCTATTACAAGGAACAGACCGCTTTTAATGGCAAGAGTTTTATCTACGCCGTGGCTGCTAAGGAAAACATAACCGGCCTCCAAGCCGAGTTTAAAGGGGACACCATTACCCTGCTTTTACCTAAGAATGAAAGTCTAAAATGGCCTGATAGCGAGCAGGTAGGCTATGAAAACAAGATGGTTTTAAACGATGGACAGGTACTGAATTTATTATTGGAAAAAGATTTTGTTTGTTTGGATGAACGTGTTGAAGATCAATCGGATAATTACCCCAACCCCAAAGCAACAACAAAATAATAATGGCCAAAAATTTAGAAAAACCCAGTCCTAGTCCAACTGCTCCGGCAAAATTAACCGGTCTAAAAACCGCGGAACCCAAAAAAGTAGCTGCAGGTATTCCTGCTGTTATATCATCTGCCAAACATGTTTTTGGCGAAATGGGACTCGGCCGTGGATTAAAAGCACTTGCCAACCTCAACCAAAAAGGCGGAATCGACTGTCCAGGCTGTGCCTGGCCGGACCCGGACGATGAGCGAAGCTCTATAGCAGAATATTGCGAAAATGGCGCCAAGGCCATTGCCGAAGAGGCCACTACCAAAAAACTGGACACCAACTTTTTCAAGGAAAACAGTGTTTCCCAACTTTCCATGCTTTCCGATTACGAAATAGGAAAAAAAGGTAGGTTAGCACAGCCCATGTATTTGCCCGAAGGCTCGGATTACTATCAAGAAATAAGCTGGGAAGAAGCTTTCTCCAAAATAGCAAATCATCTAAATAAATTAAAAAGTCCTGACGAGGCCATATTTTACACCTCGGGAAGGACAAGTAACGAGGCTGCCTTCCTCTACCAACTTTTTGTTAGGGAATACGGTACCAACAATATGCCGGACTGCAGTAATATGTGCCACGAAAGTAGTGGCGTTGCCCTTACCGATACCTTGGGCATAGGCAAAGGCTCTGTAAAACTGGAAGATTTTTACGAAACTGAGGTTATCCTGATCCTGGGGCAAAATCCGGGCACCAATCACCCAAGAATGCTGAGTGCCCTTAAAAAAGCTAAAGAAAATGGAGCCACCATTATCTCAATAAATCCGATTATTGAAACCGGATTGTTAAATTTCAACAATCCCCAGGAAATAAAAGGTGCCCTAGGAATAAAGTCGAAATTAACGGACCTATACCTTCAGGTAAAAATAAATGGGGATATGGCGCTCCTTCAGGCCTTGGCAAAACTTATGATGATCGAGGAGGATAAACGTCCTGGGGCTGTTTTTGATTTGGATTTTATAAAAGAAAAAACCCAAGGTTTTGAAGATTACCTAACACACTTAAAAACACTGGATCTAAATAATTTAATAGCAGAATGTGGAATTCCACTGCAGACCCTGCAGAGTGTGGCCAAAATCTTATGCAACAAAAATAAGATTATTGCTTGCTGGGCTATGGGTCTTACGCAGCACAAAAATTCCGTGAATACTATAAAAGAGGTCGTAAACCTTTTATTATTAAAGGGAAGTATAGGAAAAGCTGGTGCCGGTACCTGTCCCGTTCGTGGTCACAGCAATGTACAGGGAGACCGAACTATGGGTATTTACGAAAAGCCCTCACAATCATTTTTGGACCGGCTGGAGAAAGTATTCCACTTCAACCCACCACGCAAACATGGATTTGACACTGTAGAAAGTATTAAAGCCATGCATTCCGGCAAAGCCAGCGTCTTTTTTGCAATGGGGGGTAATTTCCTATCCGCTACCCCAGACACCCTATTTACTGCCGAAGCGCTTCAAAAATGTGACCTGACCGTACAGGTGTCCACCAAACTAAACCGTAGTCATCTTATCCATGGCAGGGAAGCCATCATACTACCTTGTTTGGGAAGAACGGATAAAGACCTTATCAACGGCGAATTGCAGTTTGTAAGTGTTGAAAATTCTATGGGGGTTGTGCATAGCTCCAAGGGAAGTCTTAAACCCATATCGTCCCAGATGCTAAGCGAACCTGCCATTGTTTGCCAATTGGCCAAGGCCTCCCTAAAAAACTCCAAAGTGGATTGGGAAAAATACCTACAACATTACGACTATATAAGGGACAGTATAGAAGAATGTATTCCTGGATTTGAGAACTACAACCAAAGGGTAAGGCAGCCTTCCGGCTTTTATTTACCCAACGGGGCACGGGACAATTCCTATAATACGACAAGTGGAAAGGCCAATTTTAGCATATCCAATAGTGAGGCCATTGTCTTGGACGAAGATGAACTTTTAATGATGACCATAAGGAGTCATGATCAGTTTAACACCACTATTTATGGACTCAATGATAGTTATAGGGGCATATTTAATGAACGAAGGGTTATTTTGATGCACCCCAAGGATATTGAAAGATACCACCTCAAGGAAAGGGATTTGGTAGACCTTTATAATTTTCACAACAATACGGAAAGGGTAGCGCAAAAGTTCATTGTTTTGCCTTACAATATCCCTGAAAAATGCTGTGCTACCTATTTTCCTGAGGCCAATGTCCTGGTACCTTTAAACAGTACTGCCGATAAGAGCAATACCCCTACTTCCAAATCGGTGGTCATTAAGCTTAAGAAACATTTATCCTAGACTTAAAATGACAATTTAGGGATACACCCAACATTGTTTGTTTTTTTAAAAAAACTATTACATTATATTCAAAAGCCCTAACTTAACAGGCACCAAAAATCTAATATTTATCTTAAACCAATTCCAATGTACAAAACTGCATATATTTCAGTTCTTTTATTGCTATTAACAATAAACACCTATAGCCAAGCCCAGCAACGGGAATATTACCAATTAAAGACCTACCTCATGGATACCGAGGAACAGGAAAATACCACGGACCAATACTTGAGCAAGGCCTTGTTGCCTGCTCTCAAAAAACTGAACATAAAGAACGTGGGTGTTTTTAAGCCAAGAACAATCGACTCCTTAAATCCTAGAAGCATAAAAGTTTTGATCCCCATGAAAGGTCTTGGTGATTTGGAAACAATAGAGACCAAACTTCAAAAGGATAAAGTTTATATGGCAGCAGCCAAAGACTTTTTGGATGCTCCTTATAAAAACCCACCCTATAGCCGGGTTGAATCTGTTCTTTTAAAAGCCTTTGTGGATATGCCCAAGATGAAGCCTTCGCCTTTAAGTGGCCCCCGTAAAGACCGTATCTATGAATTAAGAAGTTATGAATCGGCAACAGAGGCCAAATACATCAACAAAGTAGACATGTTCAATAAAGGTGGGGAAGTAAACCTTTTCGACAATTTAGGCTTTAATGCTGTTTTCTATGGTGAGGTTTTGTCAGGCGCAACAATGCCCAACCTAATGTACATGACCACATTTGAAAATCAGGCTAGTAGGGATGCCCATTGGAAATCCTTTTCCGACTCACCGGTGTGGACCAAAATAAAAACAGACCCCAATTACCAAAACAACGTTTCCAAAAACGTCACCCGCTTTTTCTACCCTACTGAATATTCTGATTATTGATAATAGCTCCGCAGCATTTCCTTAAACAGGAAATAAAGGAGCAAATCATTGTTGGTTGTTGGGGTTAAAAATCCTTTATAACAAAACAGGCCGTGAAACTATATCACGGCCTATTAATTTTATTTAATAAGGACAAAACATTTAGCACGAAACAACCATTACTATCGCTGTTGCGTTAAAAAATATTCCACCAATTGTAGTTGTTCGTCATCCAGGTTTATATCAGGAAATTTCTTTCCGGCCATTCTATACCAATATCCGGCATTAAACTTATCTCCTTCCTTTCGGTGCAGATAGGCATGGATCCAGCTTCCATTGGTATTATGTAGGTCCTGTGCAATATCATGGGAAGACTCCCAATCACCCTTGGCATCGAACCACATGGCGCGTAAAGCTTCAGGCCATGTAGATGGTGCCGATTGTTGCGATAAGCTTGCATTAAACTCGTCAATACTTTTTGGAACGGACATCACACTTTATTTATATGGACAATTAAGCTACGGTATTGGATAGGGTACCGATCGAATCGACCGTAATGTTAACAACATCCCCATGATCCAAGGTAAAAGAATCGGGAGGCACTACTCCTGTACCCGTCATTAAAAGGCTTCCAAAAGGAAAGGACATTTCACGATACAAATAATGAACAAGATCGGTAAGTTTTCTTTTCATTTGACCCACCTCGGTCTCTCCCTCGAACACGGTATTACCTTTACGGACAATTTCAATTTTTATCTTGGTATCCATTGAAATAGGTTCTTTGCTCAGCCAAATACACGGACCTACAGCCGCTGCACCGTCATAACTCTTGGCCTGGGGAAGATATAAGGGATTTTCACCTTCAATATCCCTAGAGCTCATGTCATTACCAATGGTATAACCTATTATTTTTGCATTTGGGGTTATTACCAAAGTCAGTTCCGGTTCCGGAACGTTCCATTTGGAATCCTTTCTGATCCTAACATCCTGCTTATGCCCTACTGCCCGACTAGCCGTACTTTTAAAAAACAATTCCGGCCTATCCGCATTATAGACACGGTCATAAAAATCGCCACCACCTGCATCTTTGGATTCTTCAATGCGGGCTTCCCTACTCTTATAGTATGTTACTCCGGATGCCCAAATTTCTTGGCGTCCCACCGGTGGCATTAAACTGTCGTTCAATATGGTAGCGCTATTTTCAATAGGGTCAAGCTTGGAAATTAAATTTAGTGTATTGTCGTAAATGGCATCATCGGTAATAAATGAATCCCATTCCTTATCGATTAGATAAAATTTCTGGTCATTTTGGATCAAAACTCCTTGGTTGGTCTTATAAACTTTCATTCTATAAAGATTAGATTATTAAACTGATTATGGTTAAAACGATCATCGCAGAAAAGCCCAAAATGGCAGTCCCTAAACTATGTGTTCTATATCCTTGATTTACCTTCATATCACTCATTTGGGTTACTACCCAAAAGAAACTATCGTTGGCATGGGAGACCAGGGATGCACCAGCGCCAATGGCAATGACCGCCAATGCTTTTGAAACCTCGGTATCAAAACCCATTGCAGGCATCAAAGGTGCAATTATCGAAGCTGTTGTAATTATAGCTACCGTAGAGGAACCCTGGGCGGTCTTAATACCTGCAGCAATTAGGAATGGTAGCCATATCCCCAAATTTCCATTGGAGACATTGTTCTCCAGCAAGGAACTAATGTCCGAAGTCTGCAGTACTTTTCCAAATGCCCCTCCGGCCCCTGTTATTAATATAATAATGGCTGCGGAAGTAAGTGCCTCCCCTATCCATCCCGAGGTGCTCAACATTTCCTTATCCAATTTCTTGGGCAGGGTAAAGGACAGTACCATTCCGATCAAAAGGGCCACCACTGGGTTACCCACAAATCCTATGGCATACTTAAAAGTTCCATCCCCAAACGGCATAGTGGGATATTCGGCAAATGACCTCAACACAATAAGAATAATGGGAACTACTATAGGTATAAAGGATTTAAAGACCGATGGTGCGTTTTTTAACTGGGAATTGATCTGCTCCTCCGTAAGCTTTGGCGCGGGATCAATAAAAATTTTAGAACCTATTTTTTTGGCAAATAAAATGCAGACCAATAAGGCCGGTATACTGGTCATTAGGCCGAAGAGGATAACCTGACCCAAATCGGCTCCTAAGATTCCTGCAGCAGCAATGGGTCCGGGAGTTGGGGGCACCATAGTGTGGGAAGCCATTAAACCAAGTGACAAGGCCACCGCTGTTCCCGCCAAGGACAATTTTGCCTTTTTGGTAAGCGCCCTATTTAATGGGGAGACGATAATAAAACCGCTATCGGCAAATACTGGTATGGATACAAAATAACCTATAAAACCCATGGCCATATGTACGCGCTTGGGGCCAATAATCTTTAAGACCAGGTTGGCCAAGGTGTAGGCTCCGCCCGATTTTTCCAGAAAAGTCCCTATAATTAAACCCGCGATAATGATAATCCCAATGCCACCAATGGTGCTTCCAAAACCATCATTAATGGTTTTTATGAGCTCATCCAATGGGAGTCCAGAAAAAATACCAAATAATAAACTAGCGGCAAGCAACGCCAGAAATGGGTGAAGTTTAAAACGGGTCGAAGCCACAATTATGAATGCAATACAAAGCAGAAGAAGTAGTATGGTATACATAATTACGATTTAGTACAAATATCTTTTACCCTCATATACCCTTATTTTTTTTTTACTTCTAGCACTATTCATTTTGTATTCCCCTGGATATATTAATTATAACATATTCAGAAAATCGGTCTCCGAAATAATGGGGACGCCCAAACTTTCGGCCTTGGTCCTTTTGCTGGGACCCATCTTGTCCCCTGCCACAAGATAAGAAGTTTTTGAAGAAATACTAGAGCCTACCTTGCCGCCGTTGTCCTCGATCAATTTTTTAAGTTCATCCCTACTCAAGTTTTCAAACACTCCAGATACCACGAAGGTCTGTCCCTTTAAGAAATCGGTCTGATTCTCCAGTTTATCGGCAGACACTTCAAATTGCACTCCGTACCCCCTTAATCTGGAAATAATTTCCATATTGATCCCGTTCTGAAAAAATGATACCACACTTTCTGCAATACGTTGGCCAATTTCATCGACCGTCATTAATTCCTCCACGGAAGCAATCATGAGGCCATCTATATTTTTATAGGCCCGTGCCAATTTCTTGGCCACGGTTTCCCCTACAAACCTTATGCCCAAGGCAAACAGCACCCTTTCGAATGGAATTTTGACCGATTCGGCAACGCCTTTTACCAGATTTTCGGCCGATTTTTCAGCCATGCGTTCCAGGGGTATCAATTGTTCTTTGGTAAGTAAATAGAGGTCTGCGTAATTCTCAATAAGACCCTCCTTAAAGAGAAGCTCAACGGTTTCCCCTCCAAGACCCTCGATATCCATCGCCTTGCGCGAAATATAATGTTGAATACGGCCCGTAATCTGGGGAGGACATCCATATTCGTTGGGGCAATAATGTTTGGCATCTCCCTCGGTACGTTCCAAGGGGGTATGGCACTCCGGACAATGATCTATGTATTTGGTTGGCTGGGAATGAATAGGTCTTTTAGTAAAATCCACCCCCACTATTTTCGGAATTATTTCTCCGCCTTTTTCCACAAAGACAGTGTCCCCTTCCCTAATATCGAGTTTTTCTATTTGATCTGCATTGTGTAATGATGCCCTTTTTACTGTAGTACCCGCCAGAAGCACTGGCTCCAAATTGGCAACAGGGGTAATAGCCCCAGTACGCCCAACTTGGTAGGTAATTTCATTTAACACCGTGGAGACCTGCTCTGCCTTGAATTTATAGGCCATGGCCCAGCGCGGGGATTTGGAAGTATACCCCAGTTCCTCTTGGTGTTGAATACTATTCACTTTAATGACCACCCCGTCCGTCTCATAGGGCAATTCATGCCTGTGTTTGTCCCAATATTCTATAAACTCCAGAACCTCATCCGTGGTTTTACATAATTTAGCCGCTTTTGGGACTTTAAAACCCCAATATCTTGCTTTCTCCAACATTTGGAATTGGGACTCTATTCCCAAATTTACTCCAACTATACTGTACAATAAGCAGTCCAAGGGCCTTTCGGCGACCAGAGAGCTATCCTGCAATTTTAAACTTCCCGAAGCCGTATTTCTAGGGTTCATATAGGGATCTTCCCCATTCTCTATCCTCTCTTGGTTCATTTTTGCAAAACCCTCGAAAGGCAGTACTATCTCCCCACGAATATCGAATTTGGGAGGATAATCACCTTTTAATTGTAAGGGAACCGATCTAATGGTCTTTATATTGCTGGTAACATCATCCCCTTGAAATCCGTCGCCACGGGTCAACCCCCTTACCAACTGCCCATCTACATACGTTAAACTAATGGAAGCCCCATCATATTTGAGTTCACAAGTAAATTCAACTGGGGCATCACCCAATATTTTTTGAATTCTTTTTTCCCAATCTTCCAAATCTTCTTTGGAGTATGAATTGTCCAAGGAATACATGCGGTGCTCATGAACCACCGTTTCAAAATTTTTGGTAATTGTCCCACCCACCCTTAAGGTAGGGGAACTAGGGTCATAAAATTCGGGATGTTCTGCTTCAAGAGCTTGTAGCTCCTTTAGTTTCATATCAAACTCAAAGTCGGAAATAGTGGCATTGTCCAATACATAATAATTATAATTATGCTCCCGTAACTCTGTTCTAAGGTTTTCTATTTTTTGTTTGATTTCCATTTATAGCTGATCCTTTTTAATCCATTTTGGCAATGGCAAGGGTTGGTAATTTTTCATTTTATGTAAAAGTCCGTCAATAGAATTATCAACCAACAAAATATCATAATATTCCTGCTTCAAAAATCCTTTACTTACCATGGTACGCAACATAGCGAGCAATTCATCATAAAACCCATTAATATTTAAAAGGCCAATAGGTTTTTGATGCAGCCCAAGTTGAGCCCAGGTAATCATCTCAAATAGCTCCTCCATGGTACCATACCCCCCTGGAAGCGTAATAATTCCGTCGGAGAGGTCATGCATCCTTAATTTTCGTTGATGCATATTTTCAGTAATTATAAGTTTGGTAAGTCCTGTATGAAATACTTCCTTTAATTTTAAAAAATCGGGGATAACACCTATAACCTTGCCCTTATGGTCCAGGGCTCCCTGCGCCAACCTACCCATAATACCTATTTTTGCGGCACCATAGACCAATGTAATACCCTCCGTTGCAAAAATTGCTCCCAACTCATAAGCACATTCCACTATTTCCGGGTCATTGCCCTCACTACTTCCACAAAATACGACTATGCTCTCCATAAATTATTGAACTTTCCACTTAGGAAAATATTAGTGACTATATCTTTTTTAATTCCCCGGGCTTGCAGGGTGCCATGGCCATGGCTGCTATTTCCACCTATTCAATTAGGATTGAGCTGCCCTTTTAACATTCTGTCATTTCCAAACATATCTTTTCTGAGTTCAATTTCGGAAAAATTTTCCGCTTCCAGAAGTTGTTTCATTTCTTCGCCAAGATATTGATTTATCTCAAAAAATAGGACCCCACTTTTCTCTAGGTGACTCAAGGCAAAGCGTGTTATTTTTTTGTAGAAAACCAAAGGATCCTGATCGGAAACAAAAAGAGCCAAACCGGGTTCGTGCTCCACGACATTATTTTTCATTTCCAATTTCTCCAATTCCCTAACATAGGGAGGGTTGGATACTATCACATCAAATTTATCTTTAAATCCCTCAATAGATAAAATATCCGCTTCCAAAAAGACTATGTCCACATCATTTGCCATAGCGTTCTGTTCTGCCACCTGCAACGCCTTTTTTGATATATCCAGGGCATACACTTTGGCATTGGGCAAGTTTTTGGCCAGGGAGATGGCAATACAACCACTACCTGTACCTATATCCAGTATTTTTATCTCTTCCAGGGAATTCTGGGTACCAATCTCATTTATAATCCAATAAACCAATTCCTCCGTTTCGGGCCTGGGTATCAAAACGTCTTCATCCACACGAAACTCAAGTTCACAAAAATGGGCCTTCCCTAAAATGTATTGAATAGGACGTTCTTGTTTTAATTGGCTCAATGCATAAAACAATGGTTCCTCATTATCTTTGGACACCACAAGATTAGGTTGCACGGCCAAAACAAACCTTTCCAAACCCAAATAATGATCTATTACCAAATAAAAGAAACTATCCACCTCCTCTTTTGGAAAAAGAGGGTCTAGTTCTAAATGGTAAATGTTTTTAATTTCTTTTAATAACATTCTCAATTTTTGGCAAACATTGTAATCATCATGTACCCAAAAATGGATCCATAATGGTTAAAACTATGTCTATAAACTTTTAAGCATCCAAACAGGACAGGAATAATGACCGGTATTACCCATTGGCTCTTTTATATAATGAAACCCGGTCTTTAAATATAATTTTTGAGCGTCTTCCATATAGGGCATGGTTTCCAAATAACAGTGTTCATAGCCATATTCGGTAGCTCTATCCAGACATAGATTGATCATTTTAACCCCCAATCCCCTTCCCCTTGCCTCTTCCAGGAAATACATTTTCTGCAATTCGCATACGTTGCCATCGTAATTCTCCAACTGGGCAATTCCGGCACAACCAATAATCTTACCGTTTTCCTCTACCACAAAATAATCGGCCCTTGGCACGTCATAATTTTCAAACATTCGATCCAAGGCTTTATCGGCATAAGCGGTACCCACTTTAGGAACTCCCAGGTCTTCTAGAACTTTTCTGATTACCCTGGCAACCTCCTCATTGTCATTGGACTGAATTTCCCTTATCGTAGTGACTAACATATGATTACCAATAATCTACTTATATTGTTCTATTTTTACGAGGTGAAGATACACGAAAAATATATTTCAAGATGTATACAGCTGGCCAAAAATGGCCTGGGAACTACCTTTCCCAATCCTATGGTGGGCAGTGTTATTGTACATAAAGGCAAAATTATAGGAGAGGGCTACACCAGTCCCTATGGTGGTGCACATGCAGAGGTAAATGCTGTAAATTCAGTGAAGGACAAGAAGCTTCTAACAGAAGTTACATTATATGTTACCCTGGAACCATGTTCCCATTATGGAAAAACACCTCCATGTGCAGACCTTATTATTAAGCATCAGATTCCCAATGTTGTTATAGGCCTTTTGGATCCACATGAAAAAGTTGCCGGCAAGGGTGTGGAAAAACTAAAAGCTGCAGGCTGCAATGTTATCGTGGGTGTCCTGGAAAAAGAATGCAGGGAACACCATAAACGGTTTTTGACCTATCATATCAAAAAGAGACCATATATTATTTTGAAATGGGCAGAAACAGCCGATGGCTTCATAGCTCCCAGCCAAGATAAAAGACGTAACAATCCCGAACCATATTGGATCAGCAATCCATACTCCCAACAACTGGTCCACCAATGGCGTAGTCAGGAACAGGCTATTTTGGTCGGGACCAATACAGTATTGGCCGATAACCCCAAGTTAAACGTTCGGCATTGGAAAGGGCAGAATCCAATTAGAATTGTTTTGGACAGGGAGTTGAAAATCAGCAATAAACACAATGTTTTGGATGGAAGCATAAAAACCATCATCATCACCGCCCATCTGCCCAAAAATCCACAACACGGAATTACATATGAGGTTATTGATTTTGAAAATAATTTGGCTATCCAAATTTGTACCATCCTACATAAACATGAAATTCTAAGCGTTATCATTGAAGGAGGAGCCAAAACACTACAAAGCTTTATAGACTCTCAATTATGGGACGAGGCCAGGATCTTTAAGGGCAAGAGTCAATTTGAGGAAGGCCTGAAATCTCCTAGAATCCATGGCTTCCTAGAAAAGGAAACGCAAATAGAATCGGACATACTAACACTCTTAAAACATGATTAAAAACATCATATTCGATTTTGGGGACATCTTCATCAACCTGGACAAACAGGTAGTTTTTAGAGCATTGCAAGATAATGGCATCCAAGAATTTTTACCGAAATACCATACTATTAACGAGGACTTCGAAGTTGGTAAAATTAGTCCACAGGAATTTGTAGAGAGACTACAACCTGATTTTCCACACCTTAGTCTACAGGCTATTACCGATATTTGGAATTCCATGTTATTGGATTTCCCAGAATATCGCCTGAACTTTCTGGAAAACTTGGCAAAAGAAAACAGGTATAGATTATTCCTTTTAAGCAATACCAATGCCTTGCACATTCCACATGTAACCAAGATTATGGGCAATGAAAGTTTTGATCGATTTAAAAATTTGTTTGAACAGTTTTATTTATCACACGAAATCCAATTGAGAAAACCAAACCACGAAGTATTTCAATTTGTTCTGGAACAAAATAATTTAAACCCGCAGCATACACTGTTTATTGACGACACCAAAGAAAATACAGATGCGGCCAATGAATTAGGTATAAAAACCTGGAACCTTTTGGTGGGCAAGGAAGATGTGGTTCATTTAAAGGATAGACTTTAGTATGTTGGACCTTGGATTAAGTATTCTGTTTTCCAGCTTAATTTTTGTGGTGTTTAAATTGTTCGACACCTATAAGATTCAGACTCTTTACGCCATCATAATCAACTATGTGGTAGCCTCTGCAGTAGGAATGTTTTTTTATGAAAAAAAAATTGAACTGTTCGACATTCCGGCGAAACCATGGTTTCTGGGAACTTTGGTATTGGGCGTATTGTTCATAGTCGTATTTAACCTTATGGCCGCCACCTCTCAAAAAAGTGGAGTCTCAGTGGCATCGGTTGCTACAAAAATGTCCTTGGTAATACCAGTAATATTTGGTTTGCTGGTATATAATGAAAAACTGGGAGCTTTAAAATCCATAGGTATTCTATTGGCCTTGGCCGCCGTATACTTTGCATCTGTAAAAGAAAAGGATATCCCGCTTAAAAAAAATATCATTATACTGCCCGCTCTGGTTTTTATTGGTTCCGGGATAATAGACACCAGTATTAAGTATTTGGAGGAGACCTTGGTCCCAAACGAGGAGTTCCCGCTATTTTCAGCGGTGGTTTTTGGTTCTGCCGCATGTACAGGCATTGTCTTTATTGTTATCAAGTCCTTCAAGAAACGGTTAGCACCCAATATAACGACTGCAATCGGAGGAATTACCCTGGGCATTCTAAATTATTTTTCGATATTTTACCTATTGCGCGCACTACAGCACAAGAACCTAAATAGTGCCTCTGTCTTTACCATTAACAATGTAGCCATAGTTATGTTTTCTACACTTTTAGGGGTTGTTTTGTTCAAGGAGCGTATTAGCATCAAAAATTGGATGGGAATAACACTGGCCATTATCAGCATTTTCCTAGTGGCTTTTTTTTAATATATCTATATGGAGTTGGACGTTTACAAAACCTTAAAAGCACCTTCGGAGGAAATTTTGTTCAAAGAACGCAAAAGCAAGTTTTTTGGTTACGCCTACCCAATACAGCATGAGGACGAGGTAAAACCCATTATTGAGGAGTTAAAAAAACAACACCATACCGCCAACCATGTCTGCTATGCCTGGCAATTGGGGTTTGAGGATATTAATTACCGGGCCAACGACGATGGTGAACCCAATAATTCCGCAGGAATGCCTATATACGGACAAATACAGTCTTTTGGAGTAACCAACGTCCTAGTAGCCGTAGCCCGTATCTTTGGCGGCACCAAACTAGGGGTCGGCGGCTTAATATCTGCTTATAGAACAGCTGCGCAAATGGCACTGGATTCAGCGGAAATTATAGAAAAGACTTTACAGCAACGATATATACTTAGTTTTGAATATTCGGAAATGGACAAGGTTATGCGAACCTTAAAGCAGCATCAAATGGAAATTGTTGCCCAGAAAATGGAAATGGATTGCACAATTGAGATATCCGTTAGGAAAAACGATGCCCTACTTACCGAAAATATTTTCACGGCAATGTATCCCGTGAAAATTAAAAAACTAGATGTCTAGCTTATCCAGAATATAATCTGGACATTTTATGGGCTTATTGGTTTTCATATCCATAAATGCCAGAACCGTGTTGGCCTCTATTAACAACTCTTTGGCCTCATTTCGTATCTCATAGTCAAATTCTATTCTCACCATAGGCCGCTTGCGGATAAAAGTTGTAACCGTTAAAAGATCGTCGTACACTGCCGATTTCTTAAATAAAATATTTAAAGAAATTACAGGCAACATTATTCCGTTTTCCTCCATCTTTTTGTAGGAAATGCCCATAGACCTTAACCACTCAACCCGTCCCATCTCCAGATATTGCGCGTAATTCCCATGATAAACCACGCCCATTTGATCTGTTTCGCCATACCTGACCCTAAAAGAAAATTCATTAAAATCCATGTTATTCCGTGTAAAACCTTTATATTTAAAAGTGTGAAAATACTGTGGTACAACATGAGAAAAAAAAAGAGAAAATTCAACCACTTTGGATTTTTTTTTTAGAATATTTGTTCACATATTTGCCCACTTGATAGTCCCAATTAACCTGGCCGAATATCATCCGTAATTTACACTAACCAAAAAAAAAGAAACTTTAAAAATGAGTGTTACTGCAACGTCCGTATGGAACCATTGTTTGGGCTTTATAAAAGACAATATCCAACCGCAGGCATTCAAAACTTGGTTCGAACCAATAAAACCTGTTAAGCTTTCCGATAATGCCCTGAGCATTCAAGTTCCCAGTAAATTCTTTTATGAATGGCTGGAAGAACACTATGTTAAATTATTAAAAGTTGCCCTTACCAAAGAATTGGGTGAGACTGCTAAATTGGTGTACATCATTAAAATGGAAAACACCTATGGCAATCGTGAACCTTTTACAGAAAAAATACCTAGTTCCAATAGATCCCATGTAGAGCCCCAAGAATTGGACGTGGCCATAAAATCCAAAAATCCGGAATTAAAAAATCCCTTTGTAATCCCAGGGATAAGAAACATAAAGATTGAATCCCAATTAAACCCAAGTTATAATTTCGATAATTTCTTGGAAGGCGATTCCAACAGACTGGCAAGATCGGCTGGTATGGCCGTTGCCAACAAACCTGGGGGAACCTCCTTTAATCCATTATTGGTGTTTGGTGGTGTAGGTTTAGGAAAAACACATTTGGCCCATGCCATAGGCGTGGAGATCAAGGATAAATATCCAGAAAGGACAGTATTATATATCTCTGCTGAAAAATTTACCCAACAATATATTGAATCGGTCAAGAAAAACACAAGAAACGATTTTATACATTTCTATCAGTTGATCGATGTGCTCATTATTGATGACGTACAATTTTTATCGGGAAAATCCGGAACACAGGATGTTTTCTTCCATATTTTCAATCATTTGCACCAAAATGGCAAACAGGTAATCCTAACCTCGGACAAAGCCCCTGTGGATATGCAGGACATAGAACAGCGTTTGCTTTCCCGTTTTAAATGGGGTTTATCTGCTGAGCTCCAAACACCCGATTACGAAACTAGGATATCGATTTTAAAAAACAAATTGTATCGGGACGGTGTGGAAATGCCCGACGACATCATAGACTATGTTGCCAAGCATATAAAAACCAATATCAGGGAATTGGAAGGAGCAATAATTTCCTTAATTGCCCAATCTTCCTTCAACAAAAAGGAAGTCACTCTGGAATTGGCCCAATTGGTAGTGGAGAAATTCGTTAAAAACACCAAAAGGGAAGTGTCCATTGATTATATTCAAAAGGTAGTTTCCGACTATTTTGAAATGGATGTAGCCACACTACAGTCAAAAACAAGAAAAAGACATATTGTACAGGCCAGACAATTGGCTATGTTCTTTGCTAAAAAATTCACCAAAGCCTCATTGGCAAGTATTGGATCCCAAATCGGAAAAAGAGACCACGCTACAGTGCTACACGCATGTAAGACCGTGGATAACCTTGCAGAGACCGACAAGCAGTTCCGAAAATACATAGATGACCTAACAAAGAAGTTTTCTTAATACCTCCACTGCCATGAGAACCAAAGTCCTTATGGTCTGTTTGGGGAATATATGTAGGTCACCATTGGCCGAGGGTATTCTGAAAAGCAAATTGGACAAGGAAACCATCCAGGTGGATTCTGCGGGTACCGCCAGTTATCATGTTGGAAAAAAACCGGATAGCAGGTCTATATCAATTGCCAAAAAATATGGTATCGACATTAGCCAACAGCGATGCAGGCAATTCACAGCCAAAGATTTTGACGAATTCGATCTGATATACGCTATGGACAGAAGTAATTACGAAAACATAATTGCCCTGGCCGAAAATGAAACCGAGATTGCCAAGGTCAATTTATTACTTCATAAATCAAATGTGGCCAACAAAGAAGTTCCAGACCCCTATTACGGAGGTGAAGATGGATTTGAAAAAATATTTCATTTAATTGATTCGGCATGCAGCCTTATTGCACAGGACATAATTCATAAATAATCTAATACCTATGGACCAAACAATGGGCACTATTGGAAAGTTGTATTTAATCCCAACAACCTTGGGAGATAACGAACCCTTGGAGGTTCTGCCAATATCCATCAAAAGGACCATTGAACAAATTGATCAT
The DNA here is from genome assembly GCF_023016025.1 of Arenibacter sp. S6351L. Classification (NCBI taxonomy): domain Bacteria; kingdom Pseudomonadati; phylum Bacteroidota; class Flavobacteriia; order Flavobacteriales; family Flavobacteriaceae; genus Arenibacter; species Arenibacter sp. S6351L. Next base: position 54,838 of record NZ_JALKBB010000032.1, read on the forward strand.
TACATTGTTGAAAACGAAAAAACGGCTAGGCACTTTATAAAAAAGATAAGTTCCAAAAAGTCGCAGCCAAGTTTACACATCAACGTACTTAACAAATTTACGGAACCAGAAATTCTTCCCACTTTTTTAGATCCTTGTTTTGAAGGCCATAATGTAGGTATTATATCGGAAGCTGGTTGCCCGGGAATTGCGGATCCCGGTGCAGATATCGTAAGTATTGCCCATCAAAAAGGAGTACAGGTTGTGCCACTGGTTGGTCCCTCCTCTATTGTATTGGCCTTAATGGCAAGTGGGCTAAACGGTCAAAGTTTTGCTTTCAACGGCTATTTGCCGATCGAATCCGGGGAAAGAAAAAAGAGCATCAAGAAATTTGAAAAACTATCCAGAGATTTTGATCAATCACAGATTTTTATTGAAACGCCTTACAGAAACGATAAACTATTGGCCGAATTAATAAAAACACTTTCTCCCCAAACTTTGGTTTGCATTGCTTGCGACATAACATTGCCCACAGAGTTTATCGCAACCAAAAAAGTGATGGATTGGCAAAGAATTTCTGTTGACCTTCATAAGAGACCAACTATTTTTATAATTCACGCATAAAAAAACCCTAACAATATGTTAGGGCCTTTCCATTTTCATAATTACAAATTCTTTATATTCTAGGATTTTTCTTGGGGGTTACATGGGATATGTCGTAACCAGAGAATTTCTTGATGTAATATGAAACCGATGACCCAAAGTCATCATCCACATTTAATTCCCCATAAGACCGTAAGTACTTCTTAACATTCCCCGCTCCTGCCAAATGTGCAGCCGCCAGTATACCCGATTCCGTAATCTCCTGACCATTAATTACCACGCCTACAAAACGTTTAATATCCCTTCTCAGAATCCATTTATTTCTGGAAAGATTGGTATGAAATACCCTTTCCTGCAAAATTGGATCGTTAAGAAATAAGGTAGCGTTGTAAACACCTAGCAACTCCAGGGTACCAATACCAAATTGATACTTTCCTAGATAGCCTAGGGCATTGGTGGTAAAATAATTTCCTTGAGATTCCTTAAAGGCTAAAGCCTCTTTAAACCCGTTGTAGGATGTACCTAAAAAGGGCGGCGCAGCCATAGTGGGTTTTAATACAGTTCTGTGTTTGGGAAACAAAACTTCTGTAGGTCCATTTACTCTAAAAGCCTCGGGAATCACCATTTTAGATGGCTTAAACCCATAACTTACAAGAATAAAAATCATGATAACGGGGAACAAATAACTTGTCCACTTTCTCATACATTTGTTTTCTTAAGACTTACAACCAAAAAAGGGTTTGCTTAAATTTCACTTCGCAAAGATATGCCCGTTTTTTAAAAACAGACCTATTTTAACGCAACTTTGTACAAAATGTTATGATTATTGGATAAATGACACCGAAATAAGGGTCATTGGTTTACCGGTTTATCTTTTGACTGTTTATCCACCGGACGTACTGCTCCTTATTGCGGTTATGCTGCGCCAATGTCTTTGCAAACTTGTGATAACCAAAATCTTCTACATTCGCCACAAAGTAATAGTAGTCATGCTTTTCAGGGTTTAAAACAGCATCTATGGCCGAAATATCGGGCATAGCAATTGGTCCTGGAGGCAAACCTGCATATTTATAAGTGTTATAGGGCGAATCCAATTCCAAATCCTTGTACAACACTCTTTTTATAATGGTATCAAAATTTCCTGTATGTAATTTAATCGCATAAATCACAGTGGGATCTGCCTGTAGCAACATCCCCTTGGCCAATCGGTTTAGATATACACCCGCCACTCTAGGCCGCTCGTCCACTTTCGCCGTCTCTTTATGTACAATGGATGCCAATGTAATCACCTGCGAGGAGTTTAGACCCAGGGATTTGGACTTGGCTATGCGTTCTTCGTTCCAAAACCTCTTGTACTCCTTCAACATTCTTTCCCTAAAGCCCTCCGCTGAAGTGTTCCAGAAAAACTCGTAACTGTTGGGAATATACATGGAAAGCGCAGTTTTATCGTTAAACCCATTGGCTTTTAAAAATTCCAGCTCTCCAAAGGCACTCAATAAAGCCGTACTATCCGCCTCGATCTGAAGGGATATTCTACCTGCCAGATCCGCAAGGTTCTCCTGATTGTTAAAAGCAACTTTTACTGGAATATTGCCACTTCTCAGGGAATTGACAATATCATTATTGCTCATCCCCTTCTTAATGGCATATTTTCCTGCTTTTATATTGGCGCTATAGCCCTTTTTATCCGCTGCAGATTCAAAGGTTTTCAAATCCTTCAAAAGTGGTCCCACAATCGCCTTAACTTCTTCGAAGTCCGAATTTGAAGGTATATACACATAGGCTACTTCATTATTGAATTCTGTATTTGGCACAAAGAAGGCCCTGTATACCATAAAGGCGAAGGCACCACCCACCAACATTCCAACAATAACGATAACCAATAAAATTTTCTTTATGTACATTAGCTATTTATCTTTTGAAACAAGATTTCATTTTTGAAAACTCCATTGGAGTAAATCCAGTCCTTTTTTATTCCAACTTTTTCAAACCCCAGTTTTGAAAACAAATGTATACTAGGAGCGTTTTCCTCCAATACATTTACATAAACCTGTCTCATTCCCAATACTAAAAAGGCATAATTGGTAAGTAACTCTACGGCTTCAGCGCCAACCCCTTTATTTCTATCCACCTTCCGGCTCACAATTATCCCCATGCCCACTCTCAAGTTCTTGGGGTCAAAATCAAACAAATCTATTAATCCCAATACGATACCTTTCAAATTGCAAATACACAATCGCAATTGTTTTACTTCATAAATATCCTTATAAGCATTTTCCAGATAAAGTTCCAATACATGTTTGGAATAGGGTGCAGTAGTACCACTTATTTCCCATATTTCAGGATTGTTCTCCAAATCATACAGAAAATCCAAATCTTTGGGCTCCAAGGCCCTAAGGTAAACCTGTTCTCCTCTAAGACTCAACATTTATCTCACCTTTAAAAACAAGTTGTGCCGGACCTGTCAACCATATCTGATCGTATCCATCTGTATTGCCCTTAAACTTCACCTGCAAATTACCTCCAGGGGTAACGATGTTTACGGAATCGCTTTTGGTCTTGCCAGAATGGTACATGGCCAAGGCAACCGCAGTTACCCCTGTTCCACAGGAAAAGGTTTCATCCTCCACTCCCCGCTCGTAAGTTCTTACATTAAAGGTATCTTCCCCTGCCTGATCTACAAAGTTAATATTGCTTCCCTGCTCCCCGTACAACCCATAACGAAGCTTAGCTCCTTCCTTACGGACATCAAAATCCTTAAGTCCGTCTACCAACTGAACATGGTGTGGGGAACCCGTATTGAGAAACAAAGAATTGGACTTTTCCCTTATTTCTTTGACGTCCTGCATCTCCAAACTAACGATTCCATTTTCAATCGTCGCATTATGAAGTCCGTCTACCGCCATAAATGATGTATTCTGGCCCACAACTCCTAAAAAATGGGCAAAGGCCACAATACACCTGCCTCCATTACCGCACATGGTACCCTGTCTACCGTCAGAATTATAATAGACCATCTTAAAATCCGTGTCCTTATCATTTTCCAGTAAGATGAGTCCATCGGCACCGATGCCAAATCTTCTGTCGCATAAAAAAGAGACCAACCCAACGTTGTCCTTTGGAAAAAATTCCTTGCGATTATCGATCATTACAAAGTCATTTCCCGTTCCCTGGTACTTATAAAAATTTAGTAGCATATTGTAATTTATAAAGCAAATATATAATTTTATTAAGGTTTTATTATCAGTTAAAAACTCGTTAAAGCCAAATAATTGCTATAGAATTGTGTTAATTTTACTTGAGCAAATTAAAAAAATGTTTTTATGAAGAAATTTGGAAGTTTATTATTGGTCTCTGTCTTTGCAGGTGCTATTACATTGGGTGCTTACAAACTTTTTTTTGAGAAACCAAATTACGCAGTTATACAGGAGGACAGTGGGGCAAAGATGATTTCATCCAGTTACACCCCAACTTCTGCCAAGGGCGCGGGTATTAACGAAGTAGATTTTACTATGGCCGCCCAGAACACCGTTAATGCAGTGGTACACGTTAAAAATGTTACCGTGAGCAAGGGTCCTTCCAGCATCATGGAGTACTTCTACGGTTATAGTGGAAGTCAAACCCCTCAGGTGGGTACTGGTTCTGGTGTAATAATCTCACAGGACGGTTATATTGTTACCAATAACCACGTAATTGCCAATGCGGATCAACTGCAGGTTACTCTTAATAATAATAAAACCTACGATGCCGAACTTATCGGTACCGACCCTAATTCTGATATTGCCCTGATAAAAATAGATGTTAACAGGCAATTGCCTTATCTAGCTTTTGGGGATTCGGACAATACAAAGGTAGGAGAATGGGTCTTGGCCGTAGGGAATCCATTTAATCTAACGTCCACGGTTACCGCCGGGATCGTTAGTGCCAAAGCCAGGGCATTGGCCAGTTTGGATCAGTCATTTATTCAGACCGATGCAGCCGTAAACCCTGGTAACAGTGGCGGGGCCTTGGTTAACACCAATGGCGACCTTATAGGCATCAACACTGCCATTACCTCACAAACAGGTTCGTATGTAGGGTATTCCTTTGCAGTGCCCAGCAATATTGCAAAAAAAGTAGTGGAGGACATTATGGAATACGGCAACGTACAGAAAGGCATCTTAGGTATCAATACCGTACCCATGAACAGTCCATATGCCGTTGAAAACGGAATAAATGAAATTGACGGGGTCTATATAGCTGGCGTTGAGGAGGATTCAGGTGCCTTTGATGCAGATTTGAAAGAAGGGGACATTATTAAAAACATAGACAATGTTGAAATTCACAAATTTGCAGATCTTATAGGCTATATATCTTCCAAGAGGCCTGGAGACGAGCTTTTGGTTACCATTTTACGTGGTGATGAGCGAATGGAATTTCCAGTGATGCTTAAGGAAAGGCAAACGATCATTATCCCTGTTCTTGGCTTTGAAGTTAAAAACTTGACCGAGGATGAGAAAAAAACTTTTAAGACCAAGAAAGGCGTTAAAATTATTGGAGTCCCTGAAACATACAGAAATTATGGTTTTGAAGGAAAAGTTTTGCTTTCTTTTGGGGATGAGGAAATAAACAATATACAGGATGCCAAAAACAAGTTTGGTAAAATCTCCAGGTATGACAGAGCAAGTATTACCATGTTGAATAAAAAAGGAGAGAAAGAACGACTGATAATTCAATAAAAGTCAAAGCATAAAAAAAGCGCTCCGATCGGAGCGCTTTTTTTATGCCTTATTTTTTTACGAAAACGTTTGAAATCTATAATTTTGCCAAAAATCCAACAAATCAACATCAACCTATGAGCGCTATTAAGCTTTATGAAAAGGAATTGGCCTTTCAAGCAGACAGAAGGAAGGCCACCACCGAGTTCATTAAAATTGCAAGTGATTTATGGTACGACAAATCCATAGAAATTGTTCTTTTTAAAAATCAGGTAATAGACAAGAACGTTAGCGACATTATAAACCTACATGAATATGCAGGCGAATTTGTTCAAAAACCGATATCAATTTTCGATTCGGTCGAAATATTGCGAACTATAAACGATATACAATTACCTCCTTCTAAATTGGATATTGGAAAACTCACCTATGAATATCATTCCAATGACAATAATTACGGCAATGTAAAAGCGTTTGTCTTGGACAAGCTTAAAAGCGCCAATTCCATGAATGAAATAATACCCAAAGATGTGGTGTTATATGGTTTTGGACGAATAGGCAGATTATTGGCCAGGGAATTAATGGCTAAAACTGGCAAAGGAAATCAGTTGAGATTAAGGGCAATAGTTACCCGAGGACCCATAACGCCGGAAATTTTGGAAAAGAGAGCCAATTTATTACGTACAGATTCCGTGCACGGGCAATTTATGGGGACAGTGGATATCGACTTTAAAAACAAAGCTATGTCCATTAATGGCACCACTGTTCATATTATTGAGGCAGATAGTCCGGAGGACATCGACTATACCCAATACGGGATTGCCAACGCACTGATAATAGACAACACTGGAGCCTTCAGGGACAAAGAAGCCCTAAGTAGGCACTTGAGGTCCCAAGGGAGCAGTCAAGTGCTACTTACTGCACCTGGCAAAGAGATTCCCAATATAGTTCATGGAGTCAACCATTTGGAATTTGATCCGGACAGCATTAAAATATTTTCTGCCGCCTCTTGCACGACCAATGCTATAACTCCAATACTGAAAGTGGTGGATGATTCTTTGGGAATAAAAAAAGGACATATTGAAACTATTCACGCCTATACCAACGATCAAAATTTGGTAGATAACATGCACGGTAAATACAGACGCGGCAGGGCTGCGGCCCTAAATATGGTAATTACGGAAACAGGGGCCGGAAAAGCAGTGGCCAAAGCCCTACCACAACTCATTGGCAGGTTAACATCGAATGCCATTAGGGTACCGGTACCTAACGGCTCTTTGGCGATATTAAACCTGGAGATCAACAACAAAACTTCAAAGGCGGCATTGAACACCATTATTAAGAAATATGCATTGGAAGGCGATTTGGTGGAACAAATAAAGTATTCCTTGAGCAATGAATTGGTATCAACGGACATAGTTGGGACTTCTGCGCCTGCAATTTATGACAGTACGGCAACCATAGTATCGGAAGATGGAAAGAATCTTGTGCTCTATATTTGGTATGATAATGAATTTGGATATTCCCACCAAGTAATTCGCCTTGCCAAATACATTGCGAAGGTTCGTAGGTACACCTATTATTAAAATTTTATCAATATATAATAATATAGAAAATTGTGGGTTATTCTATTTAGTTAAGGTACGTCTTATCCCTTTTTTTAATAATTGGGAATATTAAAGTATTTTAGCCCTCTCTAAATCATTATTAACAATAAGAATTACATAAATGAAAATTTCGAAATTACTCTTTATCGTAATGGCTCTATTGTCATTTAACCTACACTTTGCACAGGAATCCGAGGAGGACGATAAACTTTCCTTGGACCAAGGTCCTATTAGCTCCCAATTCGAATATATCTCCAAAAAATCTGGCAATTACAGAGCCGATGGGGTAAGATACGAGGTGGTAAAGGAGTTTAACTTGGGAAAACTGAGACAAAATGTATTGGATTCCATTAATGCCTTCAATAAAAAGGTCAATGAACTAAACGGCACCATTGCCGGTCATGTAGAAACAATTGAATCCCTGAACAAAAAATTGGAAGAGACTACCAATAATCTTTCCGAGGTTACCGAGGAGAAGGATAGCATGTCTTTCCTAGGTATTCTGGTGGCCAAAAGCACTTACAATTTTATTCTTTGGACCATAATAGCTGGCCTATTACTGTTTTTATTATTTTTTATCTATAAATTCAGAAATAGCAATATTCTTACCCAGGAAGCCAAATCGACGCTTGCGGAAGTGGAAACCGAATATGAGGACCACAGAAGAAGGGCATTGGAAAGGGAACAGAAAATTAGTAGACAGCTCCAGGACGAGATCAATAAGCATAAAAAATCCAAATAATTTAAGGGAAACCTTATGGATTTTTGACTTTGGAATTTTAAAAGCTCCTTTTTAGGGGCTTTTTCTTTTAGCTCTTGAGTTAATTGTGTTTGGCAAAAACAAAATAGCGCGAAGGATTGCGTCTATTTTTACTACTTTTGAGCCCGCCCTGTAAAAAACATTAATTGTTATTGATTTTCCCATGCGTATAGATATAATTACAGTAGTTCCCGAAATACTTAAAAGTCCCTTTGAAGCTTCCATTTTAAAACGAGCTATAGACAAAGGGATTGTTGAAGTCCACATGCATAACCTAAGGGATTATACGGATAAAAGTTACAATCAGGTAGATGATTATCAGTTTGGGGGCGGCGCAGGAATGGTCTTGATGATAGAGCCCATTGACAAATGTATTTCAACCTTAAAAAGTCAACGGGAGTATGATGAAGTCATCTATATGACCCCGGACGGAAAGACTTTGAATCAGAAAATGGCCAATGGCCTGTCTTTATTAAATAATGTAATTATTCTATGTGGCCACTACAAGGGTGTGGACCAACGGGTCAGGGACGTATTTGTTACCAAGGAAATATCCATAGGCGATTACGTCTTGTCCGGGGGCGAATTGGGTGCTGCCGTGCTATGTGATACCGTTATTAGACTAATACCGGGTGTATTGAACAACGAAACCTCTGCGCTTACAGACACATTTCAGGATAACTTGCTTGCACCCCCAGTATACACTAGGCCAGCTGAATACAAAGGCCATAAAGTACCCGATATTCTGTTGAGCGGAAATTTTCCGAAAATAGAAACCTGGCGAGAAGACGAAGCGTATAAGAGAACTGAGCAGCTGCGTCCGGACCTACTTAAGGACTAGCCTTGATACCACTTTTTTTTCGGGACCTTCTACGGGAAATATTTAAGGTTCCTTCAATGTGTATAATTCCCATTGATTTCAAATAAAAGAAAAACTTTAATTAGGATGATTTTTTTGAAGCGGATTAACGATAAAAAACGCTCAATCACTTGTAAGTTATAAATATTAGATTAATTTTGCACTCCATTAAATCAACCTCTGACGATAATCGTGAAAGTTGGCTTAAGTAAATAATAATTAAAAACGATGGAAGAGTTATTAAAATTTGTAGAAAACGAATTTATTCCTAAAAAAGATTTTCCAAAATTTTCAGCTGGGGACACTATTACCGTGTACTATGAAATTAAGGAAGGTGAAAAAACAAGAACACAGTTTTTTAAAGGTGTTGTTATTCAAAGAAGGGGAACCGGAGCTACCGAAACATTTACAATCCGTAAAATGTCAGGTACTGTAGGTGTAGAGCGTATATTCCCAATAAATATGCCTGCTTTACAAAAAATAGAAGTCAATAAAAAAGGTAAGGTTAGAAGATCACGTATTTTCTACTTTAGAGGTCTTACCGGTAAAAAAGCTAGAATTAAAGAGGTTCGCTCTTAATAAGCTTATAGAATTTATTCAAAAGCATCCTTACCATCGTAAGGATGCTTTTTCATTTATGAACATTTGTTCAAAACAATAGTTCATAATATGTTGATAATAAAATTGTTACAAAATTTGTTTATTGAATAAAAATTCCCTACTTTTAATATGTGGCTGGTAATTCGTTACACGGATTAATGAATGTCACATAAAGTTTACGTTCTTTATCTCATTGTTATTTGTCCTTCTGTAGTGTTTTACATTATAGATTGCATTCTAGCTATTGACTTGCTTGTGTAAGTTGATAGATTTGTGAATATTGTGATATTATTAATGTAAGATCTAGGTTGTACATTAAGAATACCAAATATTTAAACATTGAGGAGAAACATCTTTGTCTCTTGGTTGTATTATTAAGAATAAAATGTTTCAAACGTTGAAATAGCGACGCAAATGCAATCAATGGTTGCCGTTTTGTAAAAAAGACAAAACAACAAGTTTGTAAACTATTTCTAGAAAGCCATATCAAGGTAGTTATACAATGATATGGCTTTTATTTTTGATATAATATCAACTTCAATATAAAGAATATTACCCCCCTTACTTTCTGAGTTTACATTTAGGTAATTTTATAGTCCTTCCCAGTTTATTTGGCATTTTTAAAATTGTATATTTGCTCCGCTTAAACTTAAAAAACTAAATTATAATGCCAAAAATTTTATATACCAAAACAGACGAAGCCCCTGCATTAGCAACACAATCATTTCTACCTATTATTAAGGCATTTACAAAGACAGCCGGAATAGATGTCCAACTTAAGGATATTTCCCTGGCCGGTAGAATAATTGCTGTATTTCCTGATTATTTAGAAAAGGAACAGCAGATTTCAGACGATTTGGTAGAATTGGGAAATTTGGCCAAAATGCCTGAAACCAACATTATAAAACTTCCAAATGTAAGTGCATCCGCTCCTCAATTGAACGAGGCCATAGCAGAATTACAAAGTAAGGGATATAACATTCCAAACTATCCGGATAACCCAAAAAATGATGTTGAGAAAGATGTTAAGTCCAGGTATGACAAAATAAAAGGAAGCGCCGTTAATCCTGTTTTACGGGAAGGCAACTCGGATCGTAGAGCCCCAAGGGCGGTTAAAAATTACGCCAAGAAGCATCCTCATTCCATGGGTGCCTGGAGCGCAGATTCCAAAACACATGTGGCCACCATGTCGCATGGCGATTTTAAATCCAACGAGAAATCTGTTACCCTTGACAAAGCTACTTCCATAAAAATAGAACTCACACAAACAGATGGCACCAAGACTTTACTAAAGGAAAGTATTAAACTTCTGGAAGGCGAAATAATAGATGCCACCGTATTGAGTAAAAATGCGCTAATAAAATTCCTACAAGAGCAGGTTAAAGACGCCAAAGAGAAGGGCGTTTTGTTTTCCGTGCACTTGAAAGCTACTATGATGAAGGTTTCTGACCCCGTTATTTTTGGTCATGTAGTTAAGGTATTCTTTGCCGATGTTTTTAAAAAGCACAGCGCTACATTTAAGAAAATTGATGTCAATGCCAATGATGGTCTTGAGATTTTACTTAAAAAAATAAAGAGTCTTCCCGATTCTGAAAGAAAACAAATAGAATCGGATATCGAAAATACTATTAATCAAGGTCCTGCCTTGGCCATGGTAAATTCAGATAAGGGGATTACCAACTTACATGTGCCAAGTGATGTCATTATTGATGCCTCCATGCCGGCCATGATTCGTAATTCCGGTAAAATGTGGGATTCCAATGGAAAAGCTCAGGATACCAAGGCAGTAATCCCGGATAGTAGTTATGCCGGAATTTATACCGAGACTATCAACTTCTGCAAAAAACATGGCGCCTTTGACCCTACAACCATGGGGACAGTACCCAATATAGGATTAATGGCCCAAAAAGCCGAAGAATACGGATCCCATGACAAAACTTTTGAAATTAAGGCCAATGGTAAGGTTTCTGTAGTGGATACCAATACCGGCAATGTTCTAATTGAGCACAATGTAGAGGAAGGCGATATTTGGAGAATGTGCCAGGCAAAGGATGCTCCTATCCAAGACTGGGTCAAACTTGCCGTATCCAGAGCTAGGGCTACCAATATCCCTGCCATATTTTGGTTGGATGAGAACAGGGCCCATGATTTTGAATTGATTAAAAAAGTAAATACTTATTTGGCCGATCATGATACTTCGGGATTGGACATAAGGATAATGTCTCCGGAAAAAGCCACGGTGTTTACATTGCAAAGACTTAAAGATGGAAAGGATACCATATCCGTATCCGGCAATGTCCTAAGAGATTATTTAACGGATCTTTTTCCTATTCTGGAAGTTGGTACCAGTGCAAAAATGTTATCCATTGTTCCCCTTATGAACGGTGGTGGACTTTTTGAAACCGGTGCAGGTGGCTCCGCCCCAAAACACGTAGAACAGTTTTTATCCGAAGGCCACTTACGATGGGACTCTTTGGGAGAATTCTTGGCCCTTGGAGTATCTTTGGAGTTTTTTGGTGAAAAAAACAACAATAATCAAGCTATAATCCTTGCAGATGCTTTGGATAAGGCTACCGAACAATTTTTGGAAAACGACAAATCCCCTTCAAGAAAAGTTGGCGAGTTGGACAATAGAGGAAGCCATTTTTACCTAGCACTGTATTGGGCCAATGCTTTGGCGGAACAAAATAAGGACCAGGAACTTAAAACCGTTTTCACTCCTATTGCCGAAAAACTTTCCAAAAGCAAGGACGAGATTTTGAAACAGTTGAACGATGCTCAAGGTGCCGCTATCAATATTGGAGGTTATTATTTACCGGACCCAAATTTGATAAGTAAAGCCATGAGACCAAGTACTACATTCAATTCCATTTTGGAATCTATTTAAACGATTTTTTTTTCATATTTAAAATGACCTTTTCACATGTTGGAAAGGTCATTTTGCTTTAAGAGATGGCAAACTTTTTTTTCCTCAAGGAAAATATCTATACATTTAGATAAAAATGCTATAAATGGGAAAAATTACATGTTTGCCGTTTTATTTACTAATACTATTTTCTTTAAATCTATTTTCTCAAGAACGCTTCACCCTTAGTGGTACAATAACCGAAATAGCAAGTAACGAGACTCTGATAGGTGTCACAGTTGCTGTGCCATCTTTAAGCACAGGCGTTATTACCAATGAATACGGTTTCTATTCCATTACACTACCAAAAGGAAGCTATGAGCTCCAAATAAGCTCTTTGGGATACCAAGATATTAACCAAACTATTGATCTGTCCTTCGATCAAAAAATAAATTTCCAGTTACTTGAAGTTGCAGAGCAATTGGAAGAGGTAGTGGTTACTGAGGATATTGAAAAATTAAATATCCGAAAACCTCAGATGAGCGTTAACTCCCTTTCTGTAGAAACCATAAAAAAAATACCGGTAATTCTAGGAGAGGCCGATATTATAAAATCCATACTCCTTTTACCTGGAGTTAGCAACGCTGGCGAAGGAGCATCAGGATTCAATGTAAGGGGAGGTGCCGTAGACCAAAACCTTATTCTGTTGGACGAGGCCACTATTTTCAATTCCTCCCACTTATTTGGCTTCTTCTCCGTTTTTAACCCAGATGCCATAAAGGATGTAAAATTATTCAAAGGAGGTATCCCTTCCCGTTACGGAGGTAGGCTTTCTTCGGTATTGGAGATTTTTCAAAAAGAAGGGAACAGCAAAGAAGTAAAAGTTAACGGTGGCATTGGTGCAGTGGCCAGCAGGCTCTTGGTAGAGGGACCCATAATTAGGGACAAAGCCGCATTTCTTATCGGTGGCAGGGCATCTTACGCCCATTTATTCCTTCCGCTTTTCGATATAGATAACACAGCCTATTTCTACGATTTAAATACGAAATTAAATTTCAAGTTAAATGAGCGCAACAATATTTATTTATCTGGATATTTTGGCAGGGATGTCTTTAGCATAAGTGACAGCTTTGTGAATACCTATGGCAATGCTGTACTTAATTTTAGGTGGAACCATTTATTCTCGGACAAACTATTCTCTAATTTGTCTTTGATATATTCTGACTATTACTACGGTTTAAAACTGGATTTTGTTGGTTTTAAATGGAATTCGGGAATTCAAAATTTTAATCTGAAATACGATTTCAAACATTATTTGAGCAATAATTTTCAGGTAAACTATGGTATCAATAACATATATTATCGCTTTAATCCTGGCAAGATAGAACCCAGTGATTCGGAATCGGGAATAATTGAAAATCAATTGATCCAAAAATATGCCAATGAATTTGCTTTATATGTAGATATTGAACAGGATATTACTGATAAATTAAGTTTACAGTACGGATTACGTCTCAGTAACTTCATACGCTTCGGACAGGATGAACTAAATGTTTATGAAAATGACAATCCAGTTTATTTTGACCCCTTACTACAAATATATAAAGAAGCGGATCCAGTAAGTGTTATATATCCGAAACGCAGTGAGAAATTAGCGACCTTTACCAATTTGGAGCCCCGTTTGGCATTAGCCTATACGATTAATCCCGACAATTCCATAAAAGCTAGTTATACAAGATTAACACAATATCTTCACCTGCTTTCCAATACCAGTTCCCCTACTCCACTCGATGTTTGGACCCCAAGCGGACCCTTTATAAAACCACAATTATTGGACCAGTATGCATTGGGATATTTCAAAAATCTGAAGGACGGAGATTATTCCTTGGAAACCGAAGTTTTTTATAAGGATATCCAAAATAGAATAGACTATATAGACGGTGCCAATTTAATTGCCAATGATGCCATAGAGCAGGTAATCCTGAACGGAGAGGCAAGGGCTTATGGATTTGAGCTGCTTTTGAGAAAAAACAGGGATAGATTTGAAGGTTGGCTGGCCTACACCCTGTCCAAATCGGAGCAAAGGACCCCTGGGCGTAATGCTTCGGAAACAGGTATTAATTCAGGAAATTGGTACAACACTCCCTATGACAAGACCCATGATTTTTCCCTCTATGTAAATTACGAACTAAATGAAAAGTGGAGCTTTAACAGCAATTTTGTTTTCCAGACCGGGCAACCTACCAATTATCCCATAGGCCAATTCGAATTTCAAAATTTAGCAGTTCCTTATTACGGCCTTAGAAACAAACAACGACTGCCTGCATATCACAGAATTGATTTTTCGGCCACACTTACCCCCCGAAAAAACAAGGACAGGAAATTAAAATCGGAATGGGTTTTTAGTATTTACAACCTATACAACAGAAGAAATGCCGCCTCTATCGGTTTCAGTCGAAATGGGGACACAGGGGTGAATGAAGCAGTCCGGACCTCAATTTTTGGTTTGGTACCCGCCGCCACCTATAACATCAAATTCTAAAGAAATGAAGAACATTATAGTTTTAATCTCGTGTTTTATAACCTTTGGGTGTCAGGATGTAATTGAAGTAGACCTTCCTACAGAAGAACCTAGATTAGTTATTGATGCCTTGATCAGGTTGGAAGATATGGACAACCCATCCGTATTGGTCCAAATAAGGGCCAGTCTAACAAGTTCATTCTTTGATGAGGTAATGCCCGCCCAACTACAGGAAATCACCCTCACAAATACGGAATCCGGTGCTATTTTAACTTTGGAAGAATCCATTCCTGATACCGGTGTTTATGAAAATGAATGGGATTTGCAGGAATTGACCCAAGGGGAATTGGAACTTAATATTCAATATGGTGGCCAAACCTATTTGGCCACAACCAAATACGTTCCTGCCGTTCCCTTGGACTCCTTGGAACAGGGAACAACTACTTTGTTTGGAGACGATGAAACGGAAGTAATTATTACCTTCACAGATAATGGGGAACGGGATGATTACTATTTGTTCGATTTTGATTTCGGCGAGTATTTGGTGAGCGAAGATGAATTTTATCAGGGAAAGCGATTTCAATTTTCGTTTTTTTACGAAAGTGAATTGGAAGATGAAAGATTGGTAACAATTAGTATTTTAGGCATAGATCAGGACTTTTTTAATTATATGAACCAATTGATTCAACAAAGTGGAGCGGATAACGGCCCCTTTAGTACTCCTGCCACTACAGTTAAGGGGAATATTATTAATGTGACTAATACAGGTAACAATGACAATACCAGTAAAAACAATTTTGCATTGGGTTATTTTGCCATATGCGAGACGTTTTCGGATACACTTATAATAAAAAAATAATCTATATAATTAAGCCTGTCCAAGATTAAAATTATGAGAACAAATAAAGCCCTATTATTAAAAGGATTAAAATATATTGCCTATACCATTGCCCTAATGTTCACTGCCCCCATAGTAATATATCAGGCCTTTAAAAATCAAGGTCACCCATTATATTGGCCAGTCTTGATTGTTGGTCTTATTCTAGCCATTGCCGCTATTAGCCTTGGCTTTTATAGTATGAAATTAATTATGGATGCCCTCTTCAACAAGGATAACAAGCAAGATTAATTTTTACCGTCCTTTAATACTATAAGCCCTACAGCACCTTTTTTTTGCTAAATAAATCTGACGTTCAGTATAAATGTACCCCAGCGTTAATTAATCCCTTCCTAATCTTTATCCTATTATAACCCAATCATAATCGTTCCGGTCTTCCAAGGAAAATGGTTATTTTCGTATTTAAAAACTAATTCAATGACCTTATTTGTAGATATGGACGAAGTGTTCGCTGATGCGTATAACGCACACATAACACTTTACAATGCGGAATTTAATGAAAACCTTACCGAATTGGACTGTATGGGCCGGGAGGTTTGGCAAAGTGTTCCCGAAGAACGACAACTTAGCGTAAGAAGCCATGCTAGAACAGATGGTTTCTTCAGAACACTGGAGCCCATCAAGGACAGCAAAGAGGTTTTAAAGGAACTCTCTTTGAAATATGATCTTTACGTAGCCTCAGCCGCTATGGAATATCCCAATTCATTAAGGGAGAAAAGCGATTGGTTGGATGAACATTTCCCTTTTATACATTGGAGAAATAGAATCCTCTGTGGTAGCAAGCATATTCTAAATGGAGATATTTTGATAGATGATCGCAGCTACAATCTAGAGCATTTCCAGGGAAGGAAAATATTGTTTACCTCTCCTCACAATATACACACCAAAGGATATGAACGTGCCGACAATTGGTTGGAAGTAGGGAATTTACTGCTATAAGTATTTAATGTGCACTCGATAAAGGAAATGTACCAATAATTTAATGTAGCAATGTATCAATTGGGTGATTTGGAAACTGAATGATTTGATGATTTGAAGATGGGTCGATTTGAAAATGTAGCAATTGTTCAATGTACCGATTGCTTAGCAAACCTAATAATGACCGTCCCTAGGTACAAACGCTGCGCAGTACGAACGGCTACTGGAACTGATCACGCCAGCGGCGTGCCCTGTGTTGGATATAGTACAAAAAAAAGTCCCCTCATCTGATGATGAAGGGACTCTCAAAAAAAGGCGGCGGCCTATTCAAGGACAGCCCGTTACTGCAAGCGTAGCGAAGCAGGAACGGATGCTGGAACCGATCACGCAAATGGCGTGCATTCAATGACAGCCCATGGGCACTAACGCAGTGCAGTGGACATGGAAGCAGGAACCGATCACGCCAGCGGCGTGCCCTGTGTTGGATATAGCACAAAAAAAAAGTCCCCTCATCTGATGATGAAGGGACTCTCAAAAAAAGGCGGCGGCCTATTCAATGACAGCCCGTTACTGCAAGCGTAGCAAAGCAGGAACGGATGCTGGAACTGATCACGCCAGCGGCGTGCATTCAATGACAGCCCATGGGCACTAACGAAGTGCAGTGGACATGGAAGCAGGAACCGATCACGCCAGCGGCGTGCCCTGTGTTGGATATAGTACAAAAAAAAGTCCCCTCATCTGGTGATGAAGGGACTCTCAAAAAAAGGCGGCGGCCTACTCTCCCACTTGGTGTAGCAGTACCATCGGCGCAGACGGGCTTAACTTCCCTGTTCGGAATGGTAAGGGGTGGG
>NZ_JALKBB010000033.1:0-70027 GCF_023016025.1 Arenibacter sp. S6351L
ATGAAGTTTCTGTTAAAAACGAAAACAAAGTAGCTCGTTTGTACATGTTCAAAAATTCTAGGGTTAAAAAAGAATTGTCTTTCTCTACTAAATTGGACAAAGCTAAATTGGCTTAATCCCATTGTTCTTTAAAACTAAATTTTTGATTATTAATTTTTAGGATTGTTGACACTTCTACTTTCTCTTCCAAAATTTGTCCTTAAGGAAATATATCAAAGTCAGTATGGCAATATAAACCCCAAACCCAATAACCTCTTTGCGTTCAAGGTTGGATAGTAACCAAACAATAATAATTACCGAGAGTATAGGCACCAGGTAACCTCCAGGTATCCTAAATTGGTGTTTGGTAGTTTTGCCCGATTTTCTTCTTGAACTTATCACAGAAAGGGATACCCCAAGATAAACCAGTAGTATTGATGCACTTGAAATAACGGCCAATTGTTCAAATCCCCCTAGGGAAGCCAATAGAAACCCAATTGTGGCATATGTAATTATTGCGATGTAGGGAGTGGAGAATCTGTCGTGGATTTTTGAGAGTGGTCTAAGGGGAAGTACATTATCTTTAGAGGCCCTAAAAAGTACACGTGGCATACTCAATATTTCACTACTTAAATTTCCTAGGATGGAAATCGCGGCACCTATCGTGATTATAGTAAAACCAATGGGACCAAAAACCTGTTGGGCTACCATGCTTAAGGGGTTTTCGGTATAAGTGGACAAGGAAGCCCCTAGCACGCCCTGTGATACTGTTTGAATAAGGATATAAAGAATTAAAACACCAATGATACTTATAAATATTGCCCTTGGAATTGTCCTATTTGGTTTTTTAACCTCGCCACTTATAGATAATCCGGTCTCGGCACCCTGAAATGCGAAAAATAGAATAAGGGATATAGCGCCAACTTCTGAAATTGTTGGGGTGGAATCGATTATAAGGTTGTTAAATGAAACATGTCCCCATGAAAAGAATATCAGTAATAGAAGTGGAATAAGTTTGGTGAGAGTAATTGTTTTTATCAAAACCATTCCTTCCTTAATTCCTTTAACGTTAATATAGCCCAGTCCGGCAAACAGGATAAAGAAAACCAACGTCCTAACATAATCGGTTTTAAAAAAAGGAAAAATAGAACCCAATACATCTACCAATGCATTGGCAACAGCCCCGTCTGCCGATAAGGCGGAAAGCACAAAAAGAATTACTGTTAGAAAACCAAAATAGGGTCCAAAAGAAGATTCAATATATGTGTAGGCTCCTCCCGAAGTAGTTACTTTACTGCCTATTTCAGCAAAGCAGAGCATTACCAGGGTAATTAGCAGGCCACAGAATAAATATGCGTAAATACTGGAAGTACCTAATCCGGCAGCAACAATGGCAGGAAGGGCAAAGATACCGGCGCCGATCATAATATTGACTAAGTTGGCACTTAGGCCCCAAACACCGACCTCCCGTTTTAGATGTTCATTGGTTTCCTTCATTGGTGGATTGGTTTAAAGGGAGATATGTTTAAGGCTATAAAAAAAAGAGGGGAAGGCTAATATAATGAATTTAGTGTTAGTACATTTTAGGGTTAAGAAGGTGTTTCAATTTAAGGATCCATATATAGTGCTCCATCAATTCGTAAATTGATTGTAAGTTACCTTTTAATGGTATTTGCAGCATGTTTTGTACTATTTGCTGAATTGGACTTAGGGAACCTTTTGTTTTTCAGATACTCTTCTAAAAATCTACAATGGATAGGTAAGTTTTGTTGCCTTCCACTTATGTAGGAAAAATATACTAATTTTAACAAATGGATATGAATTTTGAACCAAGTGTGTGAAATTTATACTCATACCCAACTATTTTGGCCTTTTAATTGTTAAGGGATGTCATCGTTGGTGCCGATATATGAGTTTAAATGCGAGGACCATTAAATATTAATTTTAGGAATTTTCCTTAAATCTCAGGGAGTTGAATATGTCTAAAAAGGATACTGAAAGAAGAGAACAGTATAATAAAATCTTTATTGAACAGGCACCCACTGCCATTGCGATGTTGGACAAGAACATGCGATATATAGCAGTGTCCCAACGTTGGGTCACGGATTATAAAATGGAAGGCAAGGAAATAATTGGCCAGTCGCATTATGACCTATTCCCTGAAATAGGGGAAGATTGGAAAGCTAACCATCAAAAATGCCTTAATGGCGCCATTGATATTTGTGACGAGGCACCGTTTAAACGTGCAGATGGAACAATACAATGGATCTATTGGGATGTGCGGCCTTGGTATATTTCAGAGGGTGAGATAGGAGGTTTGCTTATGCATACTGGAGATATAACACCTCAGAAGGAAAGCGAAAAAGAACGGGCACGTATGATTCAAATATTGGATAAGACCAATGAAGTGGCCCGAATTGGCACTTGGGAGGTTAATCTTTCAACCAATGAAGTTTATTGGAGCAAGATGGTATGTGAAATACATGAGGTGCCTGAAAATTATCGACCTCAATTGGAAACCGCTATTAATTTCTATAAAGAAGGGGAAAGTCGTGAAACCATCCAGCGCGTGGTTAACGAGGCTATGCTAACCGGGCAACCCTATGATGTTGAGGTTGAGCTTGTAACTGCAAAGGGGACTTCCCTTTGGACCCGCGCCATTGGAAGTGGGGAATTTATAGATGGAAAATGTGTAGGCCTTTCTGGGATTTTCCAGGATATTAATGAAGGAAAATTAGCGGAACAGGCGTTGAGTAATGCCAATGCCGAATTAAATGCCATATTCAATTCCAAGTCGGTTGCCATTATCACGACGGACGACAAAGGGGTTATAAATCATTTCAACCATGGGGCTGAGTATTTATTGGGTTATTCGGCTTCTGAAATTATTGGTACACAGATACCTAGTGTATTTGCAAATATGGAGGAGGTGGAAAGGTTTAGGCAGGATTTGTCCCAAAAATATGGTAAGTATCCCTTAAAGGGGTTGGCGGAAAATAACGAATTTGATGTAAGGGAATGGACCTATATAAAGAAAGATGGTTCTAAAATTACGGTTCAGGTTACTATATCGGCCATTAAAGATACGCATGGAGAAATAACCGGATCTTTAACGGTAGCCTCTGATATTACTGCCATAAAAAATGCGGAGATCGAGCTATTGCGAAAAAATCAAGTCCTTAATTTTGCTGAGCGTCTGTCCATGATCGGGAACTGGCAATGGAATACGACTACCAATGAGGTAATATGGTCTTCCAATTTATATAAGATTTTTAATGTTGATATAGAGACTCGTTTGACTTACGATACCTATTTTTCATTTGTGCATCCAGAGGATAAGGAATTGGTGACAAATCATGTGCAATATTCTTTGGAGGAAAAAAAATTCCCGGATTTATTACATCGGATTAAGTTAAGGGATGGAACGGTAAAGAATATTCAGCTATTGGCAGAAATTATGACCAATGACGCAGGAGAGGTAATTGAGTTGGTGGGCACCTGCCAGGATGTAACGGAACAGCGGCTGCAGGAAATAAAATTTCGGGGACTGTTAGAGTCGGCTCCAGATGCCATGGTGATCGTCAATGAAGCTGGAAAAATTAATATGATCAACAAACAGGCGGAAAAATTATTCGGGTACAGTGCCAAGGAATTGACAGATAAATCCGTGGAAATCCTAATTCCTGAGGCTTATAGCGCCAAACATCCTGGTCATCGGTCAGATTTCTTTGCCAACCCAAAAACCCGGGATATGGGGGAGGGAAAAGAATTATTTGGAATTAATAAAAAAGGAAAATTAATCCCTATACAAATAAGTCTAAGCCCCCTTACAACGGAAGAAGGAGTATTGGTATCGGCGGCCATAAGGGATATTACCTCCCATAAAATAGCAGAGGGAAAAATATTGAAGGCCAAGGAAGAATTAGAGGTCTTTGCAAAAAAATTAGTTGCCCAAAACACCAAGCTGGCAGATTTTACCCAGATAACCTCGCACAATTTAAGAGCTCCGGTGAGCAACTTGAATTCACTTTTAGGGTTTTATAAACTTGCCCAAAGTGAGGAGGAGCGTGAGGATCTGTTCCAAAAATTTGAATCCGTTATCGATCATCTTACGCTAACGCTCAATACCTTGGTAGAGGCTTTAAACATTAGGAAAAATAATAATGAGGATAGGCTAGAGGAAATTGAATTTAATTCGGTGATGGTTAAAACACAGGAAATACTTGCAGGTGAAATTATGGGTACTGGAGCCGTAATTAAAAGCGATTTCTCAAAATTGCCTTATATTGCATACAATAAAATTTATTTAGAAAGTATTTTTCTTAACTTGGTTGGAAATGCCCTAAAATACAGGAGCGCGGATAGAGTACCTGAAATATATGTAACCTCTGGAATTGAAAACGGTAAAAAATTCTTGAAAGTCACTGACAACGGGCAAGGAATAAATTTAAAAAGGCATGGCCATAAATTATTTGGTTTGAACAAGGTATTTCACAGGCATCCCGATGCCAGGGGAATTGGTTTGTTCATGACCAAAACGCAAATAGAAGCGCATGGCGGTTCTATTTCAGCTGAAAGTGAAGTAAATGTGGGCACCACATTTAGTATTAATTTTAATTAGATAGTAAATGAGTAGTTCTTTAAATGTTTGTATTGTTGATGATGATGATATATATCAATTTACCATGGTAAAGACCATGAAATCACTTAATTTGACCGATAAGATTATGGTCTTTTCGGATGGTGAAGAGGCTTTGGATTTTATGTTGGATAATCTACACAATGATAAGGAACTTCCGGATGTGATTTTTTTGGATATAGATATGCCGATCATGGACGGATTTCAATTCATGGAGGAATATGTAAAGATAAAGCCAAAGCTGGGAAAGAAAATAACGATATATATGGTCTCCTCATCGGTAGACCCTGTGGATATTGATAGGGCAAAGAAAATAAGCGAAATCACCGATTATATTGTGAAGCCAATTACCCACGATCAGCTAACGACTATTGTTCAGGAATTGGATAGTAAAGGAAGTTTATAGTACGATTAAACTATTTCGTGTTATGAGTAACCATAATACGATTAGGGGAAATAAATTGATCTTCAGCTGAAAATTATTAGGTTGTTGCACTATGGAAAGTAAACGCTTCCCAATTCCGATATTCGTGGAGCTTTTTGCGCGGTGGATTCTATGATCCATGAACTGTACTTTAATTCCCAATAGGTATTAGCCCATGGCCTTTTTACATTTTCTTGAAGAACCATTTTGGGATAAGAGTATACAATAAGACGATCTAAATAGGGGCTAGGGGTCTTTAGGAATAGCCTGCATTAGTGATTGCAGCGGCATCCTTTTTTAGGCCGATGGGTAAGTATTAAAAACGGCTATAAAGTTTTGGGCATAAAAAAGATTTAGCGGAAAGCACGGCCACTTTATGTTTTTCCATAAAGTGGCAATGCCCCACCAAATTAATTATAGTACGTTGTCCTTAATTTCTTCTACTACTTCAGGATTTAGCAGTGTACTGGTATCTCCCAAATTGTTCATATCCCTGCTGGCAATCTTGCGCAGGATACGTCTCATGATCTTGCCGGAACGGGTCTTTGGCAGGCCAGAGGTAAACTGTATCTTGTCCAGTTTGGCTATAGGGCCAATATGCTCTGTGATGATCTGGTTAATTTCGTTCCTTAAATTATCGTGGTTACGCGATTCCCCGGTCTCCTTAAGGATTACATAGCCGTAAAGTGCATTGCCCTTAATATCGTGCGGAAAGCCTACTATGGCCGATTCTGCCACTGCTGGGTGCTCGTTTATGGCATCCTCTATTGGGGCCGTACCCAAGTTGTGGCCAGATACGATGATTACGTCATCTACACGACCGGTAATTCTATAATATCCTACCTCGTCCCTTAGGGCACCGTCCCCAGAAAAGTATTTGTTGGGAAAGGCCGAGAAATAGGTATCCTTATACCTGTCATGATTACCCCAAATGGTCCTTGCCATTCCTGGCCATGGGAATTTTATACATAGTCTACCTTCTACTTGGTTGCCTTTGAGTTCCTTGCCCTGCTCGTCCATTAATGCAGGTTGTATTCCAATAAATGGCAGGGTAGCATAGGTGGGTTTGGTGGGGGTTACATAAGGAATGGGCGTTATCATGATGCCTCCAGTTTCTGTTTGCCACCAAGTATCCACAATGGGACTATTCTTTTTTCCAATAACATCATTGTACCAATGCCAAGCTTCTTCGTTGATGGGTTCCCCAACGGAGCCCAAAACTTTTAAAGAAGTCAGGTCGTGGTTTTCTGCAAAGGCAATATTCTGTTTTGCAAGGGCACGGATAGCTGTAGGTGCGGTATAAAACTGGTTTACTTTGTGTTTTTCCACGATTTCCCAAAACCTTCCGAAATCCGGATAGCTGGGTACTCCTTCGAACATTAGAGTAGTGGCGCCATTGGCCAAGGGACCGTAGACAATATAACTATGTCCGGTAATCCACCCTATATCCGCGGTACACCAGTAAACATCGTTTTCGGTATATTGAAAAACATTCTTGAAGGTGTAGGCAGTATATACCAAATATCCGGCTGTAGTATGTACCATGCCTTTAGGTTTTCCAGTGGAACCAGAGGTGTACAATATAAACAAAGGATCCTCGGCATTCATGATTTCTGGTACACAATCCATATATGCGTTCTCCAACAAAGGTTGCAGCCATTTATCGCGACCTTCCTTCATATTTACCTGCGCATTGGTGCGTTTTACCACCAGAACCGTTTTAACCCCTGGGCAATCCTCAAGTCCTTCGTCTACAATGCCCTTAAGATCAATGGATTTTGAACCTCTATAGGATCCATCCGATGTAATTACCAATTTACAGTCACTATCATTGATTCGTGTGGACAAGGCCGTTGATGAAAAACCTGCGAACACCACAGAATGTATTGCTCCTATCCGGGCACATGCCAAGAGGGCAATGGACAATTCCGGAATCATGGGAAGGTAAATACAAACCCGATCTCCCTTTTTAACACCTTGGTCCTTTAATACATTGGCCAATTGGCAGACGCGTTCGTGCAATTGATGATACGTAATATGCTGGGCTTCTTCTTCCGGATTGTTGGGCTCAAAAATAATGGCCGTTTTTTCTCCCCTGGTCAGTAGATGCCTATCTATACAATTTTCTGTGATGTTAAGTTGTGCCCCTTCGAACCATTTTACCTCCGGCTTTTTAAAATCCCAACTTAAAACATTGTCCCATTTTTTTCTCCATAAAAAATGTTCTTCGGCCACTTCTCCCCAGAAATTTTCTGGTTCGCGAACCGATTTTCGATAAACTTGGTAGTACTCTTCTAAATGCTTAATGTGATAATTGCTCATCGTGTTTCTAAAATTTCTATAAATTTATATAAATCATCCATAAAAGGAAGGTTTCCTGATATGAATTTGATACTGAAATGTCAATTTTATGAGAATGTATTAAAACCTTAACAGGAAAATAAGAGGTTTGTTCCGTTCCTTGCACAAAGTGGGCAATTCTTTGTGTTTAATTTACGTTTTTTTAAACCCTTAACCTCTGGAGTCAACTGTCTGGTTTAGTGGTCTACAGCCTCTCCTGCACCACTGGGAATCCTAATGTTCTCCACTATTTCCTGGACGTTTTCCGGCGGTTCCGGAGTAAATCTATTGATGACCAGGGCAACTATAAAGTTTACGATCATGGCCACGGTCCCAAAGCCTTCCGGTGATATTCCGAACCACCATTCCGACTTATCTGGAATTTCGCCCAACCAGCCCAACTTAAATTTGGCCATATAGAACAGCATTAGACTAATCCCTACGACCATGCCCCCAATGGCGCCTTCCTTGTTCATTTTTTTGTAAAAAATGCCCAGGACAATGGCAGGAAAGAACGAGGCTGCCGCCAGTCCAAAGGCAAGGGCAACCACTGCTGCTACAAATCCAGGAGGGTTAATTCCAAAATACCCTGCAATAACCACAGCAACAGTTGCTGCACCTCTTGCTGCCCACAGCTCACCTTTTTCAGAGATATTGGGCTTAAAAACCTTCTTGATCAGGTCATGCGATACAGATGCCGAGATGACCAATAACAATCCAGCTGCTGTACTAAGGGCAGCAGCCAAACCTCCAGCGGCTACTAGGGCAATTACCCATGCCGGAAGGTTGGCAATTTCAGGGTTTGCCAGTACCATGATATCGTTATCTACCGTTAACTCATTTTTATCCTTATCGGCTACATATTGAATTATGCCATCCTTGTTCTTGTCATCAAATGACAATAATCCGGTTTCCTCCCAGTTTTTAAACCAGGCGGGCATAAGGCTGTATTCCTCATTACTCACAGTATCTATTAAATTAATTTTAGCAAAAACGGAAACGGCCGGGGCGGTAGTGTATAAGATGGCGATCAGCAACAAGGCCAGCCCAGCAGATTTACGGGCATCCTTAACTCTTTTAACGGTAAAGAACCGTACAATAACATGGGGCAAGCCTGCTGTACCCACCATTAATGCCAGGGTAATGGCGAAGACATCTATGACCGATTTAGTGCCATCGGTATATTCGGCAAAGCCCAATTCGGTGGACAATCCGTTTAACCGATCCATTAAAAAGGTTCCGGAACCATCGTTAAGGGTAGATCCCATTCCCAGTTGGGGTACGGGGTTGCCTGTCATTTGAAAGGAAATAAAAATGGCAGGGACCATGAAGGCGAATATAAGTACACAGTATTGTGCTACCTGGGTATAGGTAATTCCTTTCATGCCTCCCAGGACAGCATAAAAAAGTACTATGACCATACCAATGATGACCCCTGTATTGATATCTACCTGTAAGAATCTGGAGAAGACTACCCCAACACCCCGCATTTGTCCCGCCACGTAGGTAAAGGAAACAATCAAGGCGCAGAACACGGCCACCATACGGGCGGTATTGGAATAATAGCGGTCCCCTATAAAATCGGGTACCGTAAATTTTCCGAATTTTCTTAAATACGGGGCAAGTAGCAGGGCCAAGAGCACATAGCCGCCCGTCCAGCCCATTAGGTATACTGAACCGTCATAACCTGCAAAGGCAATAATTCCGGCCATGGAGATAAAGGAGGCAGCGGACATCCAGTCGGCCGCAGTGGCCATTCCGTTCGCCAGGGGGGAAACGCCACCACCGGCAACATAAAATTCTTTTGTTGATCCTGCCCTGGACCAAATAGCTATTCCTATGTACAGGGTAAAGGTGATTCCTACAAGAAGGTACGTCCAGACTTGAACACTCATATTTTAAGTTTTTTGGTTGATATTTTGGATTGTGTTTTTGGCCAATTGGGTGGTAAGCCCAAAAGTATTTCGGTATTTATAACCGGTGTTGGAAATTTCAATGTGGCTATTCGTTGTAGCCATATTTTTTGTCCAACTTGTTCATAAGGCGTACGTAAACAAATATTAAAATCACAAAAACGTAGATCGATCCTTGCTGCGCAAACCAAAAGCCCAATTTAAAACCACCGATTTTTATAGTGTTCAAGGCATCCTTAAATAATATCCCGGCCCCGAATGAAACGGCAAACCAAATGGCTAAAAGAATAAATAGATAACGCACATTTTCCTTCCAATAGGCGGTTGCCTTTTTTTGTTTCTCGCTCATTATGTCTTTGGTTTTGTAAAGAGGTAATAATTAGGTAACCAAGATAAGGTTTTGATTTAATATACCAAACGATATGTTTTAAGCCGGTAAATAAATAACACCTCCAAATGAGTCTCTTTTGGCTCCCGTCACGGAACTAAGGCAATTAATTTTCTGTTCCTCCCTTAAGACTCCCATAAGCGCAAATACCAAGGCCTCTTTATATTCGATCAAGGTTTTTGAGGGTGCAACCACTTTAGTATCCGCTCCAAGTTTTTCCTGTAAACAATCCATTAAGAAGGTGTTTAGGGCGCCACCCCCGGTAACAAATAAGCTCTTGTTTGTTTTGTTCTTTTGAGCCTTTACCTGAAGGGCTATCTGATCGCATATGTGATGAACCGCGGTATGCAGTAAATTTTCAATACTGTCCTTGGTACCGTCAACAATCGGGACCACTTTCTCTACAAACCATTCAAATCCAATAGACTTTGGAAAGGGTAATTTATAGAATTCCAGATCGTTGAGTTGATCCAACATTTCTTTGTTTATCTTTCCGGTCTTTGCCAAAGCACCTCCTTTGTCATAATCCAGGTTGATTTTTTTGGTAATATGGTTGAGGATCATATTGGCCAATCCTATGTCATAGGCCAATCTTACGCCATTTTGTTCGAAAGATATGTTGCTAATTCCACCCAGATTTAAACAATAGTCGTACCGACTAAAAAAGAGTTGATCCCCTATAGGTACCAAGGGAGCACCTTGTCCGCCCAAGGCCACGTCGTTGGTCCGGAAATCGCATATTACTTTTGTGGCGCTCTCATTGGCCAAATGTTGGCCAGAACCTATTTGAAAGGTGAGTCCGTTTTGGGGTTGGTGATGGGTGGTGTGGCCATGACTGGCAATAAAATCCACTTCCAATGCATGGGTTTTTATAAAATCCTTGGCCTGTAACCCTAGCCAACTGCCATAGGAATTGTGGAATTGTAGCAATTGGTCTGCGGGAAGGTAAATGGAGTTTTTAAGTTTTGCTTGCATTTCTTCGCTATAGGAAATACTATGCGTCTGTTTAATCTCGAAATCCCAACCGGTGGGGGTTTCCCATATATGGCAATAAGCCAGGTCCAATCCGTCCAAGGAGGTTCCGGACATTAGCCCGATGACTTTATATGTTTTCATTTTTAATTATTGTTGTTATTGTGGTTTATATGGATGTCCTGGATCTACTCGGACAGTATAAAAATCACCGACAAAGGTTTGTTGTCATCATTGGTTACTTCCTGTAATTGGTGCAATTGAAGTCCGGCTTTCTTAATTACGGACAACCATGATTCAAAGGTACGGGCATACCAGGAATGACCGTCCGTGAAATTACCTGGCAGTCCTTTCCATGAATCGTTGATCCATTGGCTCTTATACTCCAGATTATTTTGCAATAAGAAAAAGGGGTGAAGGGTCTGTATAGCGATATATCCATTTTCGGATAGCGATTTTTTCACTTGTTTTAGGAGTTGGCTTAACCCTTCCCTCTGATAAAGGCAAAAGTTAAAAACAGCCGCATCATAGGGTGCTTCCGGGATGGGGTTTCCTAAAATGATGTCTTCGTAGGACATTTGATAATAAGTGCCTGGGCCTTTTTTTTCGGCGTTTTCCAATAATTCAGGAATGGCATCCAGGCCCACAACGGCTTTACCCATGGCGCCAAGGCTTCTAGCGAGCCAGCCCTCCCCGCAGCCCACATCCAAAATTTTGATGGCAGGAGAATTGCCGATTAATTCCAATATGGCTTTATTGGTGAATTTCCTGGATTCAAAATCGGCATTGTCAATTACCTTGATCCACTCAAGGGCATTTTTATTCCAGGATTTGATAATGTTGTTCTCCATGTTTTTTTAAATTTCTCTTAAATTAATTGTAACTGGCAATATCCCTTTTGCTATAATTTCGCCTGAGAAATGGGTCAAGGCATTATCTTGAAACTCTTTAAAATTTTGATATCCCACAACCACTGCTTTGGCATCCTTATAATTAATTAGGTTTAGTACATATGGGTTTCCAAACACATATAGAACAACCTTCTTTGTTCTTAGTAAGTGCTGCAGCTGTTTTAGCTCCTCAGTTTTGAGATCAAAATTATTTTGCGGTTTAACTTTTGGCGGATAAAGGGCTATTAAGATATTATCCTCATTTTTTGGTCCTTTAGCGGCAATCTTGGAGGCAGCTTCCGCAAAGGTTTTATTAATGGCTTCCCCTAAGGAGAGACAAGTAAAGCCTTCTCCTTTAAAGTCGCTAAGAATTTTATCGGTACCCGTCAACAAGGTAAGACTTTCCTTAGCCAATTGTTTGTTTAAATTGGAGGTTTCCCCTTGCTCCGTGTTTGATAAGGTATAGGAAGCAAAGGCTTGTTCCTTTAATTTCCACACCCGTTTAAAACGTTCTTCTATTTCACTAGGATCTGCATTATCCATTATTTGTAGAATTCCTTCTTCTGTGTTCTCTGCAAAACAAAGGATATCGTTGCCGGCATCAAAGGCACGCCATTCCAGTTCCCCTTTTTTGGGAAACATTTTGCTTACGCTATGCATGTTCAAGGCATCGGATATAACCACGCCATTAAAATTAAGTTCTTGTCGCAGGAGACCTTTAATGATGGTGCTGGAAATCGTTGCTGGAGTACCCTCGCCATTGTCCAAAGAGGGTATGGATAAATGTCCCACCATAACGCTATCCACTCCATTTTTAATGGTTTCCCTAAAGGGATAAAGTTCGTTTGCCATAAGGGCCTCCTTGGATTTATTAATTATCGGTAATCCAAGATGGGAATCCGTAGCCGTATCGCCGTGGCCGGGAAAATGTTTGATGCAGCTTAAAACACCAACACTTTGGGTACCTTTGATAAAGGCCATGGCTTTTTGGGTGACATTCAATTTATCCTCCCCAAAGGATCTGTAGCCAATTACGGGATTGTTGGGGTTGTTGTTAATGTCCACTACAGGTGCCAAATTCCAATGAATTCCAGCCTTTCTGCAATCCATAGCTATTTGTTGTCCTACCTTAAAAATTAATTCGTCATTATCTTGAATGGCCCCTAGCGTTATGGCATAAGGATATTGGGGTGTATTTTCTATGCGCATGGCCAATCCCCATTCTGCATCAATACTTATTAGCAGTGGATATTTTGCTGCATTTTGGTATCGAAGGATAAGGTTCTTGAGAGTGGTTAAGCTTTGTTCATTATAAACAATTTTCTTTTTTCCTTCAAAATTGGTCGCAGCGCTAGCCCTGCTGTGAAAGAAACAAAGGCCGCCTACATGTTGTTTGGAAATAAGGCTTTCCAATTCCTGAATCTCTTCTTCACTATCATTGATGAAGGCGGCAGGCATAAACAATTGACCAACTTTCTCGCTCAGGGCAAGCTGGGTTGCAGCTGTGTTATAGGGTGTAATTTTAAACATCATCGGTATTGGTTTTTTTACCGTAATCGGCGGGATATTTAATAAATTTTAAAAGGAAGAGTGCAGGTAGGGCGGCAATGACCACCCAAACAAAAAAACCTCCATATCCAAGCCATTCCTGTATATAGCCACTTGCCATACCCGGTAGCATCATTCCCAAAGCCATAAATCCGGTGGCGATGGCATAGTGCGAGGTTTTTGAAATTCCCTCGGCAATATAGATCAGGAAGATTAGAAAGGCGGCAAATCCAAAGCCATAACCAAACTGTTCCAAAACCACTGTTGCCACAACAGCGACTATGCTAGTGGTTTTTGTCAAGGCCAAAAAGGCGTACATGGCATTGGGTAGATTTAGGGACAGTACCATGGGCAGCATCCATTTTTTTAATCCATCCTTGGAAATAAGGATACCACCAAGTATTCCTCCCAAGGATAACATAATTACTCCCACTGTTCCGTAAATGGTCCCTACGGCCTCGGTGGAATATTCCAATCCGCCCGCTGAGGTTTTGTCCAACAAAAAGGGTGCGGCCATTTTTACCAACTGGGATTCTCCGAGTCGATAACTTAAAATAA
This sequence comes from Arenibacter sp. S6351L, assembly GCF_023016025.1. Lineage (NCBI taxonomy): Bacteria > Pseudomonadati > Bacteroidota > Flavobacteriia > Flavobacteriales > Flavobacteriaceae > Arenibacter > Arenibacter sp. S6351L. The sequence continues at coordinate 13,652 of NZ_JALKBB010000033.1, forward strand.
AGGCCAAGGCAATTCCAATATTGGGCTTCTTAAAAAAGGAAATAAATACATCCAAAAATCCCTCAGGTTTTACTTGGACAATGGCTTCGGATGTTTCATATTTTGGAGTGACAAAAAAGTTGGCAATGGTCAATGCCAACATTAAAATGGCAGCGGCGATCATGGTAACGGACCATGCCTTTGTGTTGTCTCCATAATAGTTTTCCAGAAATCCTGCGAGGATAACAATGAGTCCCTGACCGGTGATCATGGCCAGGCGATAAAAGGTACTGCGCATACCTACAAAGAAGGCCTGTTTTTTTTCCGTTAGGCCCAACATGTAATATCCGTCCGATGCAATATCGTTGGTTGCGGAAGCAAAAGCCGCCATCCAAAAACAGGCCAAAGTAGTAGTAAAAAATATGGATGTCGGAACGGTTAATCCCACTCCCAAGATGGCAAGGGAAATTATTAGCTGCATGCTCAAAAACCATTTTCGTTTGGTGCCATTGAGGTCCACAAACGGACTCCAAAGGGGTTTTAATACCCATGGAAGGTACAGCCAGCTGGTGTATAAACCGATATCTGAGTTGCTGATACCCAGTTTTTTATACATTATTACCGAAACTGTAACTACAAGTACGTATGGAATGCCTTGTGTGAAGTATAAAACAGGAACCCATGCCCATGCCCACTTGTCTTTTTGAATCATTTTGTTGGATTTTTATTTTCTAAAATTGATTTTATTTTGTTGTTCATGAAGATATTAAATCTTCTTTGACTTTAATTTATTCTGATGATTTTGGGTTTACTTTCCTGTCCAAAATTATTTATAAAAGTTAAGGCCAAAAGTTTTTTTCCTTTGAATCCCGAACTGTCAAAACTAAAATTACCAGAGTCCGAAAGTGGTATTTTTGCCACTAATCTATCCGTGTTTTCCAGACTTAATTTTGATTCTTTTTTGGCTACATATATCAAAGCGTATCTTAAATTTTGTCTTTCCTTGGATGGTATATTGAAATGTATAAGTCCATCTTTTTCTTCAAACTCTGTTTCAATAATTTCAGTGTGAAATGCATTTTTTTGAAGGGGCGAGGAAGGGGGCAAAGCAATATTGTTGTAGTATTTTTTCTTCAATATTTTGAGCACATCTTCCTTGTCGGACATCAGGGATTTGGCACTGAAAAACACATTGCCGATTACATTTTTATTTTCCCTGGCAAATCTTAATTGGTTGGGAAGTTCTTTTTTCTTGTCCCATGCTTTGTCACTATTGTTTCTTATTTTGTATGGTCCGTTGCCAATATATAGGTTGGTGTTATCACTGTTCTTGGACCACCAGTCCACTATTTTTTTATGGGATGCCACGGGTAGATCCATGCTCCAATATACCTGGGGTACCAAATAGTCTATCCAACCCATTTTCATCCATAGCAACGGATCGGCGTACAGGTCCTCATAGGTGGTCTGACCAGCTTTGGTGTCCGATCCACGTGGGTCGGTGGAGTTGTTTTTCCACACTCCGAACGGACTGATGCCGAACTGTACCCAAGGCTTTTTGTTTTTTATGGTTTTATGTACTTTTTTTACAAGACTGTCTATGTTGCTTCTTCTCCAATCTTCCAAGGATTGTTGTGGTTGGGCGTATTTGGAATAGGTTTCCGTATCCTCAAAAGTTTCATCCGTTATTTTATAGGGGTAAAAATAATCGTCAAAGTGAACGGCATCTACATCGTAATTGGCAACTACTTCTCCCATTATGTTTGTTAAATGCTGTTGTACTTCCGGTAATCCTGGATTGTAATAGTATTTTTTTCCGTATTTCAGCATCCAATCTGGATGTAGGTTGTAATCATGGTCCTTACTTAAGATTTCCAGTTTTTCGTCAAACGTGGCCCGGTAGGGGTTAAGCCATGCGTGAAACTCCATTCCTCTGGCGTGAGCTTCCTGTATCATCCACTGTAATGGGTCGTAATAGGGTTCTGGGGCAACGCCCTCATTACCGGTCAAAAATCTTGACCAGGGTGCGTACTGGGATGGATAAAAGGCATCCCCAGCGGCCCTAATCTGTACAATTACGGCATTAAAATTTAAATCATTATAAAAATCAAGGATTTTCAGATAGTCCTGTTTCTGTTTTTCAATATCATCGAGGCCGCTTTTAGGCCAGTCTATATTGACTACGGTGGCTATCCAGACTCCTCTAAATTCATGTTTCGGTGTTGGTATGGCGGGCTTGAATACCGAGCAGGAGGTAAGTGCCAATGCGAATAAAACGGCAATTCTTTTGAACATATGCAAAATTGAGTGTTGAAATAAAAGGCCTAGCATTTAAACATAAATGTAGGCCTTTTGTAATCTAAAACAATATTTCCTTTAAATTGATGGGTCGGCGGGAGTATTGCTGTTGTTGTCCCTTTCAGTGTTTGGATAAGGATAAAAGTTTCTATTTCTTTCATCTGTAAATACCTTGGCACTTGTGCTGGGCTCAGGTCGTTCAAACCTTCTACTGTCCTCCAAACTGGTTCCTGTTAAGAACAGCTCCAACCTGCGGTTAAGGTATACCTCGTCCAACAAAGCGTCAACTGAGGTGTCACCGGAATAAGCCGAAATATTGGCATTTAGGCCAAAGGCATCATCATTATCCGTTCTAACGTTGTTTATGGCCGTTACTGCAGCTGTAATATCAACTGAAGTTTTTCTAAGATTGGCCTCGGCAATAATCAGGTTCATTTCGTCCGGTAGATAAACAGGAATGGATTCCGTGCCGCTTTCCTCATCAAAGAATCCGGCAAGGTCCTCTATTGGTAACTGATTTATGTTCAGTTCGTCCAAAGGAACCAAATAGAAATCAATACGACCATCTGCGGGGTCTATTGAAAATGAAGCTGGCAAGCCAAAATTGTCCCTAGGTTTGAAATTGGGAACCCCATTTTGAAAAACCCTGCTCCAGACTGGATTTAAATTCTGAGAATCATAGGTGAAGACGGAAGTAGAAGATTGGTCTACCGAGCCCGCCGCTGAAATTGCAGCATCATAATTCCCGGCAAATAAATTGTATCTGGCCGACATTGCTTGTAGGGTGTTTTCCAAATCTATGTTTCCTCTCAAAATCTCTGAACTGAACTCGTCCGATATTGGGTTTGCCGAAATTAAGTTTTGAGCCTCATTGAGCAGGGCAACTGCGGTATTGTATGCCTCTGTTCTGGATACGAAGGCTGCATCCCCATCTTGGCTGATTGCAACAATTACTTGTTCGTAGTTCTGTGCCATACTTCCTATGGCCATTGCCTTGAATAAATTGGCGTAGGCAACCAGTCCACTTTTGGTTCCGTCATTGATGTTCAGGTCAGGCGCATTTTTTGCAATATCTTCTGAAATCGACATTACCCGAAGCATAGTAGACCAGAGTCCGACTATATTGGAGGTAGAGTTTGGAATGTCCCCACCGTCCTCAAGATCTATCATATTCTGAAAGGTAGTGGTAATACCAGCCTCTCTCGTGGTAACCGCTGGTGTTTCTACGATCCACCTCAGACCGGTAGTGGAATACAATTGTTGCATACCTATGGTTGCTGCCAATATGCCTTCCCTGGAAGAAAAAACCTGGGCGTCCGTAGCGGCATTAGGATTGTCAAAATCGGTTTCGCAAGATGATACCGCCAAGACGGTCATCAATAGTGCAATAGCCTTTATATTAAAATTTAGATATTTTTTCATCGTTGTTATTTTTAAGTTTAGAAACTAACATTTATTCCAAATTGATAGGTTTTTGGGATTGGAACTGTAGCAAAATCAAATCCTCTTACCCCATTGCTTTGCCCAGCGGCACTTACTTCAGGATCCCATCCGGAATAATTGTCCCATGAAACCAGGTTTCTACCTACCAAACTCAATGCTACGTTGTCTATAAAATCCCATTTAGGTGCAAAGTTATAGCTAAGGCTTACTTCCCTTAATTTAACGAAAGATCCATCTTCCACAAACTCTTCAAATATATTCGCCTGTGCTCCTCCGTAACCCTTGGGAAGGTTCCCCAACAATTCTTGACCTACATTATATCCACCGCCAAATAAAACATTGTCCAATAGCCTACGGTTCCAGTTGAATACTTCGTAACCCTGAACCGCATCAAATTGTACTCTTAAAGAGAAATTCTTATAGGAAACTTCGTTGATCAAGGATCCGAACCAATCTGGATTTGGGTCTCCCAATACTTTGGATGATTCACCATCCTCTGTAGTTCCCCTGTATGGATATCCATCTGCGTCCAAGGCGATGCTGCCATCTTCGTTTCTAGCATAAAATTCTCTGTAAAAGACACCTAACGATTCACCTTCTATAACATAGTTGGTAGAGAAACTTCCATCTAGGGTTAGTCGGCCACCTCCGGCGACATTGGTAACCTCATTCTTGTTTTTGGAGAAAGAGGCGGTTACGTCCCATGAAAAGTTTTCATTTTTTATAGGTGCGGCCCTAAGCAGTATTTCAATCCCTTTATTCTCCAGGTTTCCTACGTTTTCGAATCTAGAGCTGAAACCGGTTGATGGGGCCAATACCCTTGGTAGCAATAGATCTGTTACCTTTTGATGGTAGTATGAGAATTCCAAGCCTAACCTGTTGTTGATAAAACCGGCGTCAAAACCTAATTCAATTTCATCCTGTCTTTCTGGTTTTAGGTTTTCATTTCCTTGAGCGGTAGATGGTATAAGGCTTACCGCACCACCAATGGCAGAAGGAGAATATACAGAAAATCTATCAAAGGCACCCAATGCTGTAAGGTTACCGGCCTGTCCCCATGAGGTCCTTAATTTGAAGGAGTTAAAAGTGTCTGAAAAGGCATCTTTCCAAAAATCCTCATCGGATAGAACATAGGAGGCACTGGCCTTGAAATAAAGTTGATTGCGTTCATCCTTGCCAAAGGTTGAAGCTCCGTCCATTCTTACTGCTCCATTTATATAAAATTTGTCCATAAAGGAAAAGGACTGTTGTAGAAAGGCTCCCCAATATGATATTTGGGATCTAGTCTCGCCTTGCTCCAATAAACTACCTCCTGTGGCAGTTTGCACTACGGGAGGAAGTCCGGTTGCACTTATTCCAACCCTATCCCTCTCTTCGTATTGCCAAGAACCTCCTGCTGTTGTAATGGAGTTTACACTATCTGAAATATCGGTCCTATAGGTTATATTAAGATCGCTATTGTATTGAAAACTGTTTAAATCAGATCTTCTGGCAAATCCGTCAGGAAGTGTAGAGGTGTTATTAATAGGGATAAAAGCAAATGCGGATTGGTTGTAATAATCCATTCCCAAGGTATATTTTGCCGAAAGGTGTTCGTTAAATTTTCCATCCAAGGCAATGCTGGTGATGAAACGATTGGTTTTTTGTCCAAAATCAAATCGGTCTACAGCCTCTAAAGGGTTGGTCCTAGCTACTAAAGGAGAGGTTACTGGGTAAACTCCTGAAGCATCAGGGGTGGGATCTATAGAATTATCGCTGAACAAGAACCCTGTAATGGATCCATAAGCAGAATTGATCCCTCCATTGGGAACGTCGTTACTTATACTTCTCACGTAGTTGAAGCCTCCTGTAATATCCAACCAATCAAATGCCTTTTGGGTAATATTGGCTTTAAATCCATAACGTTTAAAGTCGGTATTCTTTACAATACCTTCATTATCCAAATGTGAGGCCGAAAGGAAATAGGAAGTCTTCTCATTTCCTCCATTTACCGAAAAGTAATTCTCCAAGCCGAAACCGGTGTCGAATATAACATCCTGTAAATCATATCGCTCTGCTGCAACGGTAGCCAAATTGTTTCTGTCAGTGGCTACTTCCCAAGCTAGGGGAACTGTATTGTAATCGATTTTTTTTCTAAGCTCGTTAAGCTTGGTATTCGTCATAAAGGTAAACTTGGGTTCTCCACTCTTTCCCTTTTTTGTGAAAATTTGAACAACCCCGTTACTGGCCCTGGATCCGTAGATTGCCGCTGCCGCTGCACCTTTTATTATTTCTATTTTTTCAATATCGTTGGGGTTTAGGTCGGCCAGCCTGTTCTGGGAGTTACCACCCAAATCTATCAGTTCGTTACTAGAGTTGCTAATAATGATCCCATCTACAATATAAAGTGGGTCAGAACTACCGGCAATAGTGCTAGGACCTCTAAGTCTTATGCTGATACCACCTGCAGGATCTCCAGAATTTTGTGATACTAAGGCGCCAGAAACTTTCCCGGCAATGGCCTGGTCTACCTGGGTAGCACCGTTATTGGTCAAATCTTCCGATTTTACAGAGGATATGGCGTTTCCTAAGGATCTTTTATTGGCTCCTGTCCCTGTACCGGTGACCACCACTTCGTCCAGGCTTAGAAGGTCTTCCGCAAGAACAATATCCTGTGTGATATCTCCGCCCGAAGCAGTGAAGGATATTTTTTGAGTGCTAAATCCAAGATAGCTTGCGGTAAGGACGTATTCCCCGTTTTCCAGGGCAGCTTTAAAGCTGTAGTTTCCATCGAAATCCGAAACAGCACCAAAAGAGGTATTTGCAATAAATACAGAAGCCCCAGCTACGGGAATTCCGGAACCACTTTCAGTAATGTTTCCGCTGATTGTAATTGGGGACTGTTGCCCAAATACGTTTGTACTCATTACCAGCAGTAGCCATAAGAATAAATGGCTTGGTAACTTTCCCCTAATTGTTTGAAATTTTTTCATCGGCTTTTAGAGTTAATTTTTAGTAAATTAAATTAGAAATTGAATAATTGATGTTTTCAAAAATATGCAAAAAACTGCAACATTTGCAATAATTTGCAATATATTGCATTAATTATTATAATAATTAGCTGAATGCGGATTGTTTGCCGTTTTTTGCTAATATTGACCATATTCTGTTAATATGATGATTTTATGTTGAAAGCCGAGAGACAACAAGTAATCTTAAACGAGGTTAGAATCCATAATAGGGTCTTGTATACGGATGTTGCCGAACTTTTGAGTGTTTCGGTAGACACCATACGCCGTGATATCAAGGAGCTCAGTGCTGCCAAAAAATTAAAGAAGGTGCATGGCGGTGCCATTTCTTTAGGGTTCAACAATTACCATGTGGAAAATCAGGAGATCTACGCTCTTGAGAATAAGTCCCAGATTGCCAGAAAGGCAATAACCTTGATAAAGAGTGGACAGGTTATACTATTAAGTGGAGGAACCACCAATATGGAAATTGCCCGGATGATTCCACCCAATTTAAAAATTACCTGTTTTACACCTAGTTTGCCGGTTGCTGTTCAATTAATGGCCAAATCGGATGTAGAAGTGATATTGGTAGGTGGAAAATTATCCAAGGACTCCCAAATTGCCATTGGGGGTTGTGCCATAAACATGTTAAATGACATAAAGGTGGATATCTGCTTTTTAGGCATCAACTCCATCGATGTGAAAAATGGAGTAACCGACTTTGATTGGGATATTGTACAAATAAAAAAAGCGATGATAAATGCTTCCAAAAAAATTGTGGCCCCGTCAATTTCCGAGAAATTATATTCCACACAGCGGTTTAAAATATGTGATTTGGACACTATAGATGTTTTAATTACCGAACTGGAACCAGAGGATGATAAATTAAAGGATTTTAGGGAAGTTAAAATAAACTTGCTATAGCGCTATTTATATGTTACTACAGTGTAATTTTTTAAATTGACTCTACTTTTTTAATAACCGCTGCTGGATTAGGACAATGTGAAAAACTAAAATTTCCTAAGTTTGCCATTATTCCAGTAGTATACTTTGATTTGTAAAACAGATATTGGTTCAATTAATAAAATATTTCCATAAGAATAATAGAAGTAAAAGCTTGATTTTTGAAATAGCTGACATAACGAATCCTATTTAGTGGAATCTCTTAACCTAATCCATATAAAATTCTATTTAAATTAAATACCAACCATAAAATATGCAAGATTATAAAAAGATAACCGAATTGCCATCAAGATATAATGACCTGGAATTGATGGATACCGCAACAATCCTTACTAATATGAATAAGGAGGACCAGTTGATTGCCGATGCAGTAGCCTTGGTTATCCCGGAAGTGACCAAATTGGTGGATGCCCTGAAAGAAAGATTCGACAAAGGGGGCAGGCTATTTTATATAGGCGCGGGAACCAGCGGCCGATTGGGTATTTTGGATGCCTCGGAAATTCCTCCCACTTTTGGGTTGTCCCACGATCATGTCATTGGATTGATCGCAGGTGGGGATACAGCGATTAGAAAGGCTGTTGAAAATGCCGAGGATGATACCGTTCAGGCTTGGAAGGATTTGGAAGCTTTTGAAATAACAAAGAACGATACTGTGGTTGGGATAGCGGCATCGGGCACTACACCATATGTTATTGGCGGGGTAAAGGAGGCGGCGGCGCATGGATTGTTGACGGCATGTATTACCAATAATCCGGGTTCTCCCTTGACCCAAGCCGTGGAGATTCCTATTGCAGTAAATGTGGGGCCGGAATTTCTTACGGGAAGTACACGAATGAAAAGTGGAACATCACAAAAACTGGTGCTCAATATGATTTCCACGGCCTTAATGATCAGGATTGGTAGGGTGAAGGGCAATAAAATGGTAAATATGCAGCTTACCAACGAAAAGTTGGTAGATCGCGGAACCCGATATTTAGTGGAGGAGTTAAAAATTGATTATACCGAGGCCGAAAAATTATTAAAGAAATACGGTTCTGTAAAGAATGCCATAGATGCCACTAAGGGCTAAACTATTTATTGACATTCATAGAAACCTCTTCCGGGGTTACTATGGAGTCGCTTTTATTGCCCCAGGAGTTTAGGATATAGTTCATTACATCTGCAATTTCCTCATCTTCCAATCCCATAGGGGGCATAATGTTGTTATAGGCCACCCCGTTGACCAAAATATAGCCCTGTTGGCCATATTTTACGCCCCTTATGCTTTCCTCTCTTTTGTTCAATAAAAAATCTGAATTGGCCAATGGAGGGAACGTTTTTTCAACGCCCTCCCCATTCGCCATGTGGCAGTTTATGCAGAAGTCCGAATAAATATCAGCACCTCTATTGATACTTTCTTCCAATTCCTTGTCCTGGAACAAAAATAAGGTCAATAATACAATGGATGATATATAGGTTAAAAGCAGGAGCTTCATATATTATTTTTTAAGATGGTGATACGTATTTTAAGGAGTTTTATTTCTTGGGTACCAGTTTATAGATTCCCTTGCCTTCCACTGCCACATAAATAAAACCGTCCGGGGCTTGTCTTACGTCTCGCACACGTCCCAAGTCTGGAATTAATTTCTCCCTATAAACAACCTTGTTGCCCTTTAGTTCCAGTCTTTCCAAATATTGAAATTTCAAAGAGCCTATTAATAAATTACCCTTCCATTCCGGGTATTTGTCCGAAGTTACAAATGCCATTCCACTTGGAGCAATGGAAGGAACCCAGTAATGTATTGGTTGTTCCATACCTTCCATTTCGGTCTTGTCCGTAATGGGGGTACCGCTGTAATTGATACCGTAGGTAATTACCGGCCAACCATAATTCTTTCCTTTTTCAATAATGTTTATTTCATCCCCGCCCTGTGGTCCATGTTCGTTATCCCAGATTTCACCGGTCATTGGGTTTTTAACCAAGCCTTGCGGATTTCTATGTCCATAACTATATATAGCAGTTTTTGCCCCTTCGGTGTTTACAAAAGGATTGTCTGAGGGAATACTTCCGTCCGCGTTTAAACGATATATTTTGCCGCCATCCCTGGTAATATCCTGGGGATTAACGTCCCGGTCTCCACGTTCTCCAATGGAAAAGAATAGATAACCGTTATCATCAAAGGCGATTCTTGAGCCAAAATGCTGACCTTTGGTGGTGTTGGGAGTGGCCTTGTATAATAATTGGGTGTCCGTAAGGCTGTTGTTATTCAACTTTGCTCTGATAATAGCTGTGTTTCCACCCTTATCATCACCTTCTTCGGATGCATAGGATATATAGATCCATCCATTATTGGCGTAATCCGGATGCAGGACAATATCTAAAAGACCGCCTTGACCTCTGTTGTAAACTGTTGGTGAATTACTTACTTCTATTTTTTTGCCATCCTTATAATGGATCAATTGACCTGTCTTTTCCGTGATGAGCATACTGCCATCGGGAAGAAAGGTAAATCCCCAAGGTATTTGTAGTTCATCGATTATTAGCTCTGCGGTGAATGGTGGGTTTTCTATGTTATTAACCTCATTTTCAGTTTGTTGTGCGCAAGATAAATTCAAAGACATTATGGCGATGAATATAATTGAGATACTATTTTTCATAATTCAACGTTAAATAATTATTAATGTAGCTTAGAACGCTAAAGATAAATATAAAATATAAGCAAAACTATTACACCAAAAATATACTTAGACCTCCCCAAGTCCAATTATATTTTGTAAAACCTACTTAACCTATGCTCCCGAAAAAACCACGGTATATTTATTATGCCCTACTTCTGCTAGCGCTAAGCATTGTGTTTAGTGCCTCGAAGGCAAACTCAATAGTTTATGAGCTTATAGCGGATGTTTCATCTGCGGTCGAAAATATAAATGCGGCAGAGATTGCTCTTGAACAAGCCCAGGAGAATGACTTTCTGGCGAGTTCCATAATTAATACCAACGAAGAGGTTGCAATTGATGTTACTTCCAGTCCAATGATGTTTGCAACCATCATCAACGGTGCCAATGAACAGGTGACCTGTACCAACGATGGTAGTACCCTGGCCAAATTTTTCCTATGTGGAACCGGAGATGATAGAACTATTTCAGTAAGCGGATCTGGCACCATTACTTGGCAGAAGCTTTCGTCTAGCTGTGTTTTTGTAGGAACCGACACCTGTCCCGTAAAGGATAATAGTTGTTATGGGCCAGCAGTAACAAGTGCAACTTATTTCCTTGATGCCAGTGATCCCTCCGTTGCGGGGGAATATCGCGTTAGGGTGGGGTCAGGGGCCTTTTATTACTTTAGGGTTTCTTCAAACCCATTGAACCCCCAACTTAGTACCCAGAATATTATTTGTGGTAATCCGGGCAGGGTAGAGGTTACCAATGTACCTGCTGGCTACGAATACAGTCTTAATTCTGCAGCAGGTCCTTATCAGGACAATCCATATTTCGATATATTTACTCCTGGTGATTATCAGGTGTATACGAGGTTAAAGAATGCTTCCCCAAGTGCCTGTGTTTTCCCATCCCAAACCGTAACCATTAGTGCAGTGGACATGAGTGTGGCGGTTTCCATGGTAGATATCATCTGTAGTGGTGATAAGGGTAGCATAAGTATCAACATTTCGGGAGTACCCGGATTTTACAGCTATAGGTTAATTAGAAACGGTGTTACTATGAACACCTTTGGTCCTAATGGGTCCAACACACATACCTTTAATAATCTTGGGGCCGGTACCTATTCGGTATCTGTTCAGGCAGGCAGCAGTTGTACCCAAACCATTAGTACTATTAATGGTAATCCAATTACCATAGGTGCAGGACTTGTTCCTGTAGATGCTACTGCATTTGCGACCGATAGTTTTGGTTGTGGTGCCACATCCGTAGATATCACCATTGATGCAAGCGGGGGTACTGGACCATATCAATATAACGTAAATGGAGGTGCCTTCGGGGGGAGTTTCGCAAATTCCACCACACATACGGTGAGTAGTCCCGGTACCTATAATATAGTGGTAAGGGATGCCAATGGATGTACCAAAAATGCGGCGGTAGATGTGGAGAATATTCCACCCCCAGTCTACAATATCAGTTCTGTGGATGCCAATTGCGGGGGGTCCAACAACGGAAGCATTACCGTAAATGTCACCAATAGTAATGGTTATAATCTAGAGTACAGTATTAATAATGGAGGTACCTTCCAGAACAGTAATGTTTTTTCCAATTTGGCACCTGGGAATTATAACGTAGTAATAAGGTATCAACAAGATACTTTTTCATGTACCACTCCAGCGGTTAGTAGAACCATCGGTACTCCTTCTACGATTTTAGGAAATGCCAATGCTACCCAAACCCCAACTTGTTTAAATGAAAGTGGGGGGCAGATTACCTTTTCGGGAGTTAGTGGAGGTGTAGGACCATATGAATATAGTATTGGATCTGGCTTCATCCTCAACAATACGGTCTTTAATGGAATTTCCGCAGGTACTTATTCCCCTCAGATACGGGATGCCAATGGTTGTGTTTCTACCTTACCTGCCATTGTTTTTAGTCCGTTGAATAAACCTACAGATATCGATTTTACGGTATCCAGTATAGATTGTGCCACTGGTACAGCATCCGTTTCCTTAGCGGTAACAGGAGGTGCGGCCATAAGTACCTATGAAATTATAGCCCCAACCAGTGTAAATAATGGTGGATCCAATACCTTCACCGGCTTAGGTCTTGGTAGTTATACCTTTAGGGTAACCGATTCTGCCGGTTGTAATTATACAGAAAGTTTTGCCATAACCGATATTAGTTCTATTGGGGTTGCTAGTCAGTTGTTGACCAATGTAACCTGTTTTGGGGATAGCGATGGGGCCGGCCGCTTTATAGTGGACGGATTTAACGGTACTTATAGGTATCAAATAGATGCAAATCCTGTTGTAACCGGGCAGACTTCCAGTATAGTTTCTGTAGGTGGACTAAGTGCTGGTTCCTATACCATAACGGTTACGGATGAAGATACCAATTGCGTTGATACGGCAACCCTGACTATTGCTGAACCAACAACCCCTTTGGCTATATCTCCTATATGGACAGATATGAGTTGCCAGAACAACAATAGGGGTGCGGTTAATGGAAATGCTTCCGGAGGATGGGGCGGATTTCAGTATACCCTTACAAGACCAAACGGTACTAGTGTTGGTCCAAGGAGCAATCCTAATTTTACTGGTTTAACCGATGATTCCGGACCATACACAATAACTGTTGAAGATGGAGGTGGTTGTACTGCTTCCGCAAGTTATACTTTTACTCAGCTAACGGCACCTACTTTGGTGGAGGATACTGGAGCTTCGGATTTTTGTTTTGATAGTTCCAATGCCACAACCATGGTGGTCAATGCAAGTGGTGGAGATGGGAATTACGAGTACCGAATAGATAATGGGCCTTGGGTGGCCGGTGGTGCCAGTGCAAGTTTTGGTGGTCTTACCCCTGGCAACCATACCGTTCAGGTTAGGGATGGAAATAACTGTATGGATGATGTTGTTAGAAATATTAGGCCGCAGACCACCTCTACTGTAAGTATACAAAAGGAACTTACCTGTAGCCTTGTACCCGGTGCAGGTGATGCGGATATTAGGGTAAATATTGGTAATGGTAATCCACCCTATGCCAATTATGCGGTGAACATTAATGGAGGGGGATATGGCCTCACTACTCCTATTGCAGGAAGTAGTTTTGTATATACAACCCCAAGCCCAGGTACTTACCAGTTCCAGATTACTGACGGCAATGGATGTGTGGTGGAAACCAATGTGGTTACCATAAGCCCTACTGATGTAATAGCAGCATCGGCTGATGTTACGGAGCCACGTTGTGATGATCCCAATACAGGGGTAGTACGGCTTTTACCGGATACTACTGTGGGGGTTGCACCATATGAATATAGTACAGATGGTTCCACCTATACCAATCAGGCCGTATATGGGAACCTTGCGCCAGGAAACTACACTTATTATGTTAGGGACAGTAGAGGGTGTTATATAGATGTTGATTTTACGGTAGGACCTCCAGATCCGGGAGTGGATGCCACAGTGGTACCCAATGATGCTACCTGTGCCGCGGGAGTAGTTACGGGAAGCATCGATGTTACGGGCAATATCAATGGTGTAGCTCCTTATACCTATACTTTATTGGATGTAAACGGAAACGTGGTCGGTCCAGTTGTAAATACGGCAAGTGACACCCATAGTTTTACCAATTTACCAGAAGGGGAATATACCGTAATTACAAGGGATGCATCCGGTTGTGAAGATAGGGATGCCGTTACCTTGGGGCATACAGGGCTAACAATAACCCCGGTTCCACCACCATTGCCAGCAAGTTGTGATCCTGCTGGGGATGGCTTTACCTATACCGTTAATATTGCTGGTGGTTCGGGAGAGTATGATATAAGAGTGTTGGGCGACCCGTCAGGCTTTTTTAGTATGGCATCTGGAGCTACTTCCCATACCTTTAGTTATGCAACAAATGGAATTATCTACGGAGTAGCTTATACAGTTGAAGTTTATGATAGGGTAACGCTTTGTACCTATCAGCAGGAAATTCCGCCTGTAAGTGGTCCATTGCTTACTTTTATCGCAACAGCTTCTGCGACTTCAGCCTCCTGTGACGTTTCAGGAAACGGAATATTCAATTATGAAGTTGAAGAATATACCGGTACTCAATTGGAAATTATAGTAATCAATGTTACAACTGGTGCTATTGTGGCTCCCGCCACAACTATTGTAGTGCCAGCTTATGTTGCGGGTACTCCTTACACAGGTCAGATAACAAACTTGCCTCCTGGCAACTATCGTGTGCTGGTAGAAGATGTAGCATCGGGCTGTACTACTAGTGCGCAGGCAATTATTGCCCAAGATATACCCTCAATTAACGTTGATAGTAATACCAATGCCAATTGTAATGATCCAAACGGATATTTGGTGATACGGGGAGTTGGGGGAACTGGGCCATACCAATATTCTGTGGTACCCACCACAACACCGGTTGGGGTTTATTCAGGGACTACTGACTATGAGTTGCCTGCGGGAGATTATGATGTATATGTACAGGATGCCAGTGGTTGTAGTTCTTTCACTACGGTGACCATTTTGGAGGATCCAGGAGTTGCGGCACCTACCATTGATGTTACCAATCAATGTTTTGTGGTGGCCTCCTATAATGTGGAGGTTACGAGCCCGGTAAACAGTGGGCCGGCCCCGGAGACTACTTTTCAATACGATATGGGTAGTGGATTTCAGGACAGTCCTTTTTTCACGGTTCCCAATCCAGGTACTTATACCATGACGGTAAGGGATGGTAACGGATGTACTGCTACCAATACTTTTGAGGTGTTTGATTTCTTTTCCATAACCGCCAGTGCAACAGTGGAACCCTCTTGTAATAATGCCGATGGTACCATTACGGTAGTGACTTCGGGAGGTAGTGGGGATTTTGATTATGTCTTGGACGATGGTATAAATCCAACTACTTTTCAAGCTAATAATCCTGTTTTTACAGGACTTGTGCCAGGGAATTACACTATTACCGTAACGGATAGGAGTTCCAATACTACTCCATTATGTGAGGATACCGCGGTTGTGGAAATTATTACGGTGGATCAACCAATAATAGATTCCGTGCTAACCGAAGATATTTCGTGTTTCGGAAGTGCTGACGGCAGTATTTCGGTGGATTTGGTAGCGGCATCCGCTACGGACGGTCCTTTTGTTTATAATTTGTACGATAGTGGCGGTGTTTTGGTAACGAGTCAGGCCGATGCTATTTTCGATAATTTAACTCCTGATAACTATGAGGTTGAGGTAGTGTCCAGCAGAGGGTGTGAATCAGCACTAGTGCCTGCGAATATTATAGAACCTACAGCATTAATGGGGGCGGCAACAGCTCCTCCCTTTACCTGTAATCCGTCCAGCAATACCTTTAATACCACAATAATAACCGCATATGCGGATGACAATGGAGATGGTACGGGTACCCTAACAGGAACAGGACCATATACCTATAGCATCAATGATGGAACAGCTGTATTCGATGGGACCAATTTCCAGAGTAGCAATACCTTTGAGATTATTGATGATGGTGGGCCTCAAACCATAATTGTTACTATAAGGGATAATAATGGTTGCGAAATTACCGATACGGTAAATTTGGCTCCTCCCTCCGGACTAACCTTTAGTTTTAACGAACTTACCCCTATTACCTGCGATGCTTCGGGATCTGGTGTAATGGCTAGTACCGTTGAGATTATTATAGATCAAGGCCCTGGAAACTACGGAGTTGAAATATTGCCGTTAGGATCCCAGCCAGAACGTTTAACCGGTGGGTCGGATAGGCTTATTTGGGACTTGGATACTCCTGGAGACTATATTTTTGCTGTGAGGGATATTGCCAATGGCGGCTGTTTGTTTGTTACTCCTACGTATAATGTACCTGATTACAACCTAATAGAGGCTGTTGTTAATGAGGTGAAACCAGTGACTTGTTTTAACGGAACTGATGGGGAAATAAGTATTGCGCTTAATAATTATACAGGTGTTTATAATTATGAAGTATTTTCCCGTGATGCTTCAGGTGTGGAGACGAGCACAGGAGTTACCGGTAGTTTTGATACGGCCAATCCAATTAATACCCCTGAAATAATTGCAGGAGTGCCTGCTGGTAACTTATTGGTACGTGTAGAGGCAGTCGATAGTCCATTTTGTGATACCGTTAGTAATACAACCACGGTACACGGGCCGGATAGACCTTTGGATCCTACACCAGCTCAAACCGCAGATGTAACCTGTTTTATCCCTGGTAGGGGTGAAATAACGGTTTCAGGTGATGGTGGCTGGGGAGGCTACGAGTATCAATTGGAATTGGAGACAGCTCCGGGGGTATACCTTATCGTTACTTCCTTTTCTACCAATAATGTATTCAGTGATTTAATAAGTGGCACCTATCGTGTTGGTATCCGTGACTCTGGAGGCTGTGTGGTGATGGAAGATTTCATCATTAGTCCACCTGTGCCCATTGCTGCCGATATAAGAATTGTACAGCCATTGCTCTGTCCTGGATCAAATGATGGAATAATTGAAGCTTATAATGTAAGTGGTGGAGAGGATATAAATGGGGATGGTGAAGAGTATCTGTTCCAATTGAATAGGTTGGATACCTCTGGCAATATTTTAAACACAAGTGGTTTACAGGAATCCCCTGTTTTCCCTAACCTGCCTACAGGAAATTATACCATAGTTGTCTATGACGGCTGGGGATGTAGTTTTACGACATTACCAGTTTTTATCCAAGATCCACTTCCGGTGGATGCCGATCTAGTGGAGACTTTGGCACCTGGTTGTGGGGATGAGGGACGTATGGAATTGACTATTGCTAATCCAATTGCTGGAATGGAATATTTCTATCGCAGGTCTGGTACCACGGATCCATTCGTTTCATTTGGAGGAATTGGTGTAATTACGGTTGAGATTATTATACCCAATGTAAATCTTAATCCGGGACCTTACCAATTTGATGTGCAAAATGGCAATGGTTGTCCAGAACAGAAGTCGAATGAAATTAATCTTGACCCAGCTTTACCATTGGTTATAGCCCTTGATCTGGTAGATGCCAATATTAAATGTGCCGGACAACCAACTGGAATTGTGCGATCTGAAGCCTTTGGAGGGGTTGGAAATTATATTTATACATTGGTAAACAATATTCTGGATAGTGGAACTCCTGGTGTTCCCAGAATCCCTGTTGCTGCTGATATAGTGAGGGGGGCTCAAAGTTCTGGTATATTTAGGGATTTGCCACCGGGATCGTATTATGTTTATGCCACTAGTCTGGGCTGTACCGCTATTTCCGGGGAAATTTTGATAACTCCGAAAGACCCATTGATATTGGATCGTTTGGAAATGGTACCTGTTAGTTGTTATGGGGATGTAAATGGTCAGGTTATAATTGAAGCCAGCGGCGGTACAGGAAAAATTAGATTCTCTATTTCAGATACCTTAAGTGAATTTTTTGAAGGTGAAGATCCATTGAATCCAAATTCTTTCACTTTTACGGATTTACCACCTGGTACCTACGAGATAATAGTACAGGACGAGCTGGGATGTAATATTTTACAGGAAGTCACCATTACGGAGCCCGAAGAATTGGTAGTGGCCAACGTGGATACCACCCCGGAAACCTGTATTATGGCTTCCGACGGTTCTGCACAGCTGACCATGATGGGAGGAACACCCTTTGTAGATACCCTAAGCGGTGTGGAATATTATGAAACCAAGATTATTGGACCTAATTCCGTAGGGGACGAAGTTTTTGTTAGAAACGATGCCTTGTTTTTCGATAACTTAATGGGTGGTGAAACTTATGTAGTGTTCATACGTGATTCCATGGGTTGTGAGGCAAACGCGATTGTCCCGATCATGATAGGAGTTGATCTAAGTGCCGAGCCAATTGTTGAATATGGATGTGAAGGAATTTTCCCAAACAGTACGGTTAGGATTCAAATGACCGATTCGAGCTTAATGTCAAGACTTCTATTTTCACTTGATGTGGATGATATGACCTTGGCCAATACCCAAACTGTTTTTGGAGATTTGGCGGCAGGCGATCATACTGTATATATTTATCATGAAAATGGATGTGCCACCTCGGTGGACTTTACTGTGGATGCATATGAACCATTGACCTTGACTGCTATAAAAACTGGTCCAAACGAGGTTACAGCAACGGCTACGGGAGGCTTTGGTGATTACGAATATTTCTTCCAAGGGGATTCTTATGGCGCAGTGAATGTATTTTTATCCAACCAAGATGCCAATGTTACGGTCAGGGTAGTGGATCGCATGGGTTGCGAGGCTACCATTACCATTCCGTTTAAATTTACGGGTATGTTGGTAATCCCCAATTTCTTTACTCCAAATGGGGATAACATGAATGATGAATGGTATCCTGGCAACAGGGATTACTTCCCTAATATAGAAGTTAAGATCTATGACCGATATGGTAGGGTAGTGGCGATTTTGGACCAAGTATCCGGCTGGGACGGTAACTACGATGGTAAGGCCGTACCTTCTGGGGATTATTGGTATGAGGTGAACGCCAATGACGAAGATAAACAACAGTTTATGGGACATTTCACCCTGTATAGATAACAAAATTATTACCTGTATTTTTCCATGAAAAGGGCACTAAAATTATTAGTGCCCTTTTTTATGTGCCATAACTTTTTATTTCGAAGGATTATGCTATATTTGCAGTCCGAAAAAACAGCTATATTTTTTTATTTAAAGTTATTTTTTAGGAAAGTATCAGTTCGTTTATATTTTATATAGCGAGAAACGTTCAAAGTATTACGTAGGTCAGACTACGGATATTGACAAGAGATTGAAAAGACATAACCTCGGGATTGTTCCTTCCACCAAGAGTGGGACCCCTTGGAAATTAGTTTTGCAATTGGAAGTATTATCTCGCTCGGAAGCCTTAATTTTGGAGCGAGGTATAAAGAAAAGAGGAGCAAAACGTTTTATAGATGACCATTTCGGGGTGTAGCGTAGCCCGGTTATCGCGCCGCGTTTGGGACGCGGAGGTCGCAGGTTCGAATCCTGCCACCCCGACGAACCTAGAAATAGGTAGTAGCAAAAACACTGTTAATCAATTGATTTTCAGTGTTTTTTGTTTTCATACATTTTCTTTGATATCAAATGATATCATTTGTGCACACCTAATTCGGTGTGCAAATCGGTGTGCAACGGTTCACTGGAATTGTAGTAACTTGAAAGAACTTTAGGGTAGTATTTGACTTTTTTCCTTAGTGATCATTGTCTAACTAAAGCGTTTCAAATGAAAACAAACCAGACCTTTACGGTAATCTTTTTTACAAGAAAATCCAGGAGCGTAAAAAACCTCCTATCCATTTATGTGCGTATCACCATTTTGGGCAAACGCGCGGAGATCAGTTTAAAGCGAAAGATCGATGCAGGGCAATGGGACTGTGTCAAGGGCAGGGGCAAGGGCAGGTCGGAAGAGATCCGGAACCTAAATGCCTATCTGGACCAGGTGCAGGCCAAACTTCTTCAATGCCACGGCCAACTTGTCCAAGAGGACAAGATCGTGTCCTCCAACGCCATAAAAATGCGTTTTCTGGGTGAAGACAAGGTAAGCAGGACCTTGATGGACCTTATCGAATACCACAACGGGAACATGGTCCATGTCCTGAAGCCTGGCACCATGAAGAACTACTATACCACGGAAAAATACCTAAAACGGTTTTTAAAGAGCAAGTACAAACAGGAGGATATCCACCTGAAGCAGCTCAACTATCGTTTTATACTGGACCTGGAACATTATTTAAGGAAGTGCACGGACAAAAAGAAACAGCTGTGCCTTAACAATAATGGGGTGATGAAACATTTGGAACGGTTCAAGAAGATGGTGAACCTTGCCGTGAAATTGGAATGGGTAAATAAAAACCCCTTTGATAGGTTCCAATTGAAGTTCAACAAATTCGACCGGGTGTTCCTGACCCAAAGGGAATTAAGGCTTATAAAGGAAACGGAGTTCAAACAGGACAGATTGCAACATGTAAAGGACTGTTTTATCTTTTCGTGTTATACCGGACTATCCTATGTGGATGTAAAGGAACTTACTTGGGACAAGATCACCAAGGGAATAGACGATCGGAATTGGATCTATACCAAACGGGAAAAAACGGACGAGCTGGTCAAAATTCCTATTCTTCCCCAAGCTTGGGAGATTTTGGAAAAGTACAGGGATTACCCTACCCATAATGGATTGCTTCCCATTTGTTCCAACCAGAAGGTTAATACCTATCTCAAGGAAATATCAAGGGCATGCGGGGTCCATAAGAATATAACCTTCCATGTGGCCCGACATACCTTTGCCACGACCGTCATGTTGTCCAATGGAGTACCCATTGAAACGGTCTCAAAACTTTTGGGCCATACCAAATTATCCACCACACAGATATATGCTAGGGTAGTGGAGTCCAAGATAAGTGAGGATATCGAGAATCTGTTGTTAAGGTTCCAGGAAAGGGAGAATTATGGTGCAATTGAAAAGAAAGAAAAAAATGGGGAACTGGAGGCAAGTATAATCGACCCCAAATCTTACCATAACTTAACTGCGCATGGATCCTGATTCGATTTTATAGTGTTCGGGCGGATAAGCGTTAGGTAAAATCGAATTAGGGCGCATTGTACTCTTGTAAAAAATTGGTGATCTTTTAGGAACTGGACTAAGGCTTTTCGTAGGAGGTTTTGTTATCTGCTGGCTTTTCCGCTTCTAAATCCCAGTATAATTGAACGTAATTATTAACTGCGATTAATCTTAGAGTAATTTCGCCCATTTTCCACCTTCTACCATGCCATCTTCCATCATCGAATTCACTCATTTTAAAAAGACCATCACAATTGAGGTCAGGACCGAAAGTTTTTAATAACCGATTTACTAATTCTCTTACTTCTTTATCTATTATAAACCAATTAGTTGGCTTGTCTTGACTTAAAAATACAGACTGTTCTTCAGACTCGTCATTAGGATAGAACCTAACTAACTTATTAAAAAAACCAAATAGAAAGTATGGAAAGTAATATGTTCTATAATTTCCTGAATCAATTTCGGATTCATAAAAATCATCAGATTTTAAAAGGTTTTGAAAAATGTTCAAATCAATTTGTGGGTCAGTATTACTTAAATAATTTTTATGGTAATCTAGAAATTCCTCTGGTCTTTGAACCCTTGTATTTATGCTTAATTTCTCAAAAACCTTAAGGGTTTTCTTGTAAGACCTTTTATCATTGATAACATAGATATTGCATGTTGAGGCATATGCTGCGTGAAATGCATCTTCTGTCGTATTCTTAAAGGTTTCTTTTCTGCCTTTTTTAATATTAACTTTATCTTCTTGATAACCATGCATATCCAATTTTAGATATTCATTTGAGATATCATTAAACCATTTCGGAGCATGCTCCCCATTATTTATGAATTGGTCTGTAGTAATGCCAAGCTTATCATAACTCTTGGCGATTAAATCAAAAGGGTTTTCGTTATCAAAAATCTTATCTTTGTTAATACCCATACAATTTTGAATAGTCTGCCTTAATTCTTTGTAACCATCATTTTCATTGAGATTTACATTCATTTGAGAGAAACTCTCGAAAAAACCTCCCATTGTAGGATTGTCCTTTAGTCCAGGAAACATGTTTTCCATAATTCCGGCACTTTCGGGGTTTTCGAAAGCTTGTTTGAGTGAATCATCTAATGGTAGATTTTTAAGTAAGTCAAATAATGGTTCAACTAGCTTACTCGTTGCTTCATCTCCTTCGAAGGTTTTCATTAAACCTTCAATACTTAAATCTTTAAATGAATCTTTACTTTCAATTGTCTGTTCAAATAAATCTTTAGGTGGGTACTGTTCACAAACAATGCCCTTTCCATTATTATATAAACAATAGTTTTCTGTTAGTTCTGAAATGAACTCTAAGTCCGAGTCAATTAATTCTTTTTGTTTTTGATTTTCGCTAAAACTTGAAGATATATCCGTTATATGGGAGCTAGAAAAAGGTATGAATAAATCTTGATTATTTAGTATTATATCTTTTAACTCAGAATGTGCTCCATTTTTTATTTGAGATAATACATTCCAGTCAAAGTAAACTTTAATCATATCAACTCCCTTTTAGTTCTTCAATTGATTTAACTCCAATTTGCTCAAGAAGTAGTTTTTCGTGATTTTCTTTATCTACTAACTTAAACTCAGTTTGTTTTCCATCAAGTTCAACTATAGCATCATTTCCTATAATTACTTGGTCTTTTGATTTATATATAGAACATTCTCCAGCTACATACAACGCAAGTTTTTCAGTTGCTTGCGGTGTAATCGCTATATTAAATCCTTTTCCTGCTGTTCTTACACTTGGATAAAGTATTCCGTCCAGTCCTTTGCTAGTTATCTCCTCTGTGAAAATTGCTGAAATGATGTAGTCATAATCACTTTGAATATCTTCTTTTGCAAATTCGCTTGCTAAATAATCCTGAAACTTGAGAGATTTGTCTATTACCTCTTGAGGATATTGGGCAATAAAGCCTTTAAATGCATTTACTAATTCTCTAGTGTAATTACTTTCATTATAATAAGATTCATGATGAACAATAGCCATTAAATTAATATCTTCTTGAACAACCCAACGACCAAAAGATACTTTTTGAAATCCACTTTTGGTTTTGTCCCTTAGCATTGGTATCGTCTCAGTTATTCCAATTATTCGCATATTATTCAATTCTCCTTCTTCTAATTTATCAGGAACTGAAGTTGCATAGAACATAGTCTGGTTTGGTGTGCTTGCCCTTTGATAAGTTTTATTAAATTCCTGTGGTTTAAAAGACAAATCTGCTTTTTTTTCAAACCGTTCATTTTCTGCGTTCGGTCTCGCACGCATAATCGATTTTCCTTTATGAAATGTCACAATTACAGCACCTACTGGACCAACCTTGCTAAATAAGTATTTTATTTCGCTATGAGGATATTTGGATAAGTCGAGTTGTTTGAATTGTTCTATTACTTTATCGATTTCCATATGTTTTTTTAAGCTTTTAGATAACGGTTTAGCTCGTATGAGCAGTACAGGGGCAAATATGCAATTACTCTCCGTCACTCACCTAGCAAAATCTTTTGGTTTTGTTTTTTCTTTTTTGGCCAAAGCAATATCCAAAAGATTTTGCGGACTTCATAAAAATACACAAACCTTTCAGTTAAGACCGAAGCCCGTATTGTTTATAGGAGGTTTTGTTGAAAGTATTTTACTCCTCGGATACTATTCCTTTATTAAATTCTTTATAAGTTACTCCAAAAAGCGCAACATAATACGAGTCCATTTCTTTAGGGTATAGTTCAAGCATCAAGTTATGGTATTTTTGAATATTTCTACCGCGATTACTAAGTCCAGTTGTTCTTAGTAGGATGGTGTCTTTTTCTTTCGGGTTGCATATTACGAAGAAAGGGCTACTAATCTTTTCCGTATAATTTATGTCAAAGCCCTCCATCATTTTTTCAATACTCAACGTATCGTTTTTCAATTCGTATAGTACTTTTGGAAAGTATATTGTCGTATCGCTGGCTATTCTTTTTTTCTTAATTTGTAGATAAACTCTATCCTCCCGTTTGGTAAATTCAACTTCATCATATTCTTCCCAACCACACATCGATAGATTAACTCCTA
This sequence comes from Arenibacter sp. S6351L, assembly GCF_023016025.1. NCBI lineage: Bacteria > Pseudomonadati > Bacteroidota > Flavobacteriia > Flavobacteriales > Flavobacteriaceae > Arenibacter > Arenibacter sp. S6351L. The sequence continues at coordinate 37,626 of NZ_JALKBB010000033.1, forward strand.
GATGTAGTGTGTCATTGTTTTGCATTTTTGAAGCAAAATCATTGTAATCCTGAGCAATTTTGAAATCCGATTTCGCAAGTTCAATATTTTTTGATTCCGTTTTCCGTCTACATGCAAAAACAAGAGCAAACCCTAAAAGTAGTATTCCGATTTTTTTGTCTTTCATATTTTTGCTAACGTAATTGTATAGTAACTAGTGCTTATATATCCATTATAGGCTAATTTAGTATTTTTTTTGTCGCTTATGTACATTTGTTAAACTTGATCCACTTAATTCAAAACTATGCCTTCTTTGTGGAAATCTTCTTGTACAGGGAAGGACACCAATCATTTAAGAAACATGATGAATTTATGACCTCACAATTGAAATCATAAATATTGTGATTTTTAAGGTTGGGAATTTAGGACTTCGATGGTTGCAAAGTAGGAGGATAGAATTGGTACTCGCGTCAACAGGAAAACAAACAGAATACTGTTATAATTTAAACAAAATAAGTTCAGAATACTTACCCTTCATTTCCACTTAAATATTCAGCAAAACTTTTATGAATCCTTTAATGCAGAATGTTTTTTACGGTAAAAGCCATGAAAAAAATTCTAGTACTATAATTTTAAAAGGTTACAAGACTTTAATTTTCTTGCCAGATTGGGGTATAGGAATTCTGTTCACGAGAGACTGTTTTTGGCTTAAATTATGTCGTAATAACCATTTCCTTTCAATACACTCCCGTCGCCTTATGAAGAACGAATCGAAAGGAAATTCTTTTTTAAGCCCAAAAAAAATATGGGTTCAGATTAGGTTTGAACGGAAAATTAGTACTTCAATGGGATTTTTAAATAAGAAAACCCACGCCGTTGTATATGTTGTTCACATTTAGTGAGTGTCATAGACCTCACCTTACGAGTGTACAAGCACCCTCAAATAAATTTATCAACCAACAATTAGTTCAATTCCCGCTTTTTCTGCCTTGTATTTTATTTTGGTCATGAGCTCGTAATAGCTCCAGTTTCTCAATACAAATTCTTCCTTTTTAGCAATATTCATCTTATCATCCTGATTTAATAAAATGAGCGTTCCTGCCCGATGTTTAATGCAGAAATCAATTAACTTTCGGCTGTATACGTGTATACGATGGAGCACATAATCACTTTCCAATTTTCGAAGCCTGTCCACTGCTTTTAGTTTTTTTTTACGCCCTTTGCCCGATCTGGAATAGGTCGCGCCAATTTGCGCTCGTTTGTATGCTGCCTGTATCGCCAACCTCCTGTACAAAAACTCTTCCCTGGAACCAATGGTAAGTTTTGTTTTGCCGACTTTTACAATTATAGGGTATTCCAGGGACAGGGAAGCCTCCGCTATTAACGCCGGATCTAGACCGTTCCTTTCTTTTTCAATTTCAAATACTGCAAGCCAATAGGTTTTTCCATCTTTGAGTTTAATGTTTGAAGTGCAAAGCTTGATGTCCCCTTTGACCAGACGCTCCAAGAGTTTATGTTTGTCAGTGAAATCCTTTCCCAAATAGGTTTTAAAGGGAATGGAGAATAAGCGAAAACAAAATGCTTTTTTATCCGGATTATAGGATATCCGGCTCATGCTTTTGGGAGGGAACGGAAATGCCATTTCTCTTTTAAAATTCCGCAGGGAGCACTGCCCCTGCCAATATTCCGATTTGTTTTTATTAAAAGTGGATAAAAGGTTATTGTTCAGGCTCGATAAAATATCGGTAGGGATTTCTCCTTTAAAGCGATCGGATATCATTCGGTAAGTGGTATTGATCCGGGAACGTTGCAGGATGCCGTCTTCGTCATTTCTTTCATCGGCCAGTTTGTACTTGATCCCTTCGGAAAGATAAAAGAAGTCTTTGATCATTTCCTGTACGTACATGTGGGAGACAATAATGTTCGCCGCTCTAAAGCACCGATTTTGATACTGGTAGAGTTTGTCCAGTTTCTCCTTACGCTCTTCTTTGGTAGGCAGATCTATCAGTAACTGGATTCTTCTAGTGAGTTTAATAGTTGATTTTCCCATATTAAGCCAATTCTAATTTTACTTCCTGACGGACATTCGATAGCTTGTATGCCGCTATAAACTCTTTATGAACTTCTTTTTGGGGTAGGTTCAGGACTTCGGCAATAAAAGCAAAGGAATACTTCTTGTTGCACCGCAACTCCAATACTCTTTCCTGTTCCTCGGTCAATACTCTTGGGACTTTTACTTCATTTCCCGAACACTTTTGGTCATTTACACGACTGCTCCCAAAATGGATAATCTTTCTAATATCCTGAATAGCCTTTTTTACATCTTGACTGGTCTTGCTAATGCTTGTTCCCATTACCTCGGCAATGGCTTTATATTGGAAGCCATATTTTAAACAGAGGTTGATCAGATGTCTCCTTTCTGCGGTTAATAAAGGCAGTACAACTTTGATTTGGTCGAAGGCTTTTTGTTGTGACTCTTGATTTCGTAAATGTTCATTGTCATTAAGCGGATCATAGCCCAACATATAGTCCTGGTAATTATCGTAGCCTTCTATGGAATTAACTTTCCTAAAGAACTTGTTTTTTGGCTTGCTGTAGTATGAAATACATTCTCTTTTCATGACAAACCTTAAAAAGTAGAAGATATGCTTTGGGCTTTCTATATGGTCCCTATGGATCCATAGCTTTAAAAAGGCATCTTGAACCAAGGATTCTATTACAAATTCATCATCTATAAATCGCTTGCCCACCCAGAATATATTTCTGCAGTATGTAGCATGAATTTGTGCAAAGGCGGATGTGTCACCATTTTTTAACAGTTCAAAATTTTTTAGAAGGTGAATATTGTTCTTCATAGGTTTGATTTTTTGGCGATTATGATTCTCTAATAAAATGATTGATCTTTGGTCTGGGAACATGTTCTTTTACTTTGTCCCTAAAGGACATTCGCTCCCATACCGTTCCGTCATCCCTGCGAAATACTTCTTGGAAGCTATCCAGTTTTGATACCAGAAAGGATACCATGTTTCCGGGGATATGCACTTCTTCTATATCTTTGCATATAGTGTTCAGCTTAAGCAATAGATATCTGGGATGGCAATAGTTTTTTGATATAACGGTCCACTCAAAATATCTCACTATGGCTATAGGTTCCTGACCGTTTATCAAATCTTTTATTTCCGTGCTTTTCATTTTTTGAACTAACCTTGATTCTTTGCCATAAAGTAACAATGCTGTTTTGCGGTACCGAACCAAAACCATTGGTATGTTACCAAGTGGATTGGGTATTTTACCAATGATGTTTGAGGATTTTCCACTATCTTTACCTACACAACATATAGGATAAGTTATTATATTTGATATATGAGCACAGCAACAAAACCAAACCATATCGGCAGAAAGATTGGTCGTATCAGGGAATTACGCGGCATGAAGCAGGAAGCCTTGGCCATGGAGTTGGGCATTAGCCAACAAAGCGTTTCTTTATTAGAGCAAAGTGAAACTATAGAGGAAGAAAAACTGGAAAAGGTTGCCAAAGCCTTGGGCGTTACTGCGGAAGCGATCAAAAATTTTTCGGAAGAATCTGTACTTAATATAATTTCAAATTCCTTTCATGATAATTCTGTTTTGAATGGCGTTTTATACAATCCAACATTCAATCCTATTGATAAAATTATAGAGCAATCTGAAAAGATTGAGGAACTATATAAAAAATTGTTAGCTGCTGAAAAAGAAAAGAATCTCTATTTAGAGAAGCTATTGAACAAAAAATAGATTTCCTTTTTTACAGAGAGTATAGAATTTTATAACCATATCCGTTTTCATTTAAAAAGGAACCGGTTATGGTTTTCTTTTTTATTAAAGATCATAAGTTCTTTGCAACCATCGGGCGCAAAGCAAGATCGTCTTTGTGGCAACAAAGACACATCTTGAATTCTCTATTTGCCGTAAAAATTTGCCTAAAAATGGGGCTTTCGGAAGCTTTTGCCGTAAAAATCTATTATCAACATAGACTTTTTCGGATTAAATACTTGATTGTCAGTACAATATATACAGTAACACCGCTTTAGCGTGTTACCCTCTTGCTATTCCCCTTAGTTTTGTAAACACACTTTTCATAGAGAATGTTTTATGATATAAAGCACTTTTAATTGGTAACTTAATATCGGGGGAATACTCTCAATAATTGTTAACTGTGATCAAACTGCTAGGGGCGAATTATACGCTATTCAAAGCTCTTAGGTTAATCTTAATTATGATTACTGTCTCAAGTTTGGGCTCTTAACAAAGATTTGGTTGGAATCTATAATGACCCAAAAATAATAATGTTATTAAAAAAAATATGGCCAAAACCACGTCCAAAATATCCATTAGGATTATTGGGGCATTGGTACTGGCCATAAATAATTAATTACGCCAAAACGTTTTAATCATCCAATAAATCAATAAAATCCTTAAACCTATCCCTTAGCTCTTGGGCAATTTCATTATTGCCATCGGTGTCCACCGGACTTATTTCTATTGTACCATTATTGTTGCCATCCACGGCCTGAGATAGGTTGACGCCATTCACACTGTTGAACAACAGGCTTAGGTCAAATTCTATAGATAGGTTTTCAGTACCACTTGAAACGGTTATATCGAATTGAGGATCCTCAAAATCAAGTTCGAGTTCATCCTCGAAATTATGCCAAAAGACAAATGGAATATTGTTTATTGTACCTTTTATCAAGATAGACTTTTCAAAAAGTTCACTGGTCTCATCGGTACTTTTGTCAAATTTGAACTCAATTTCCTCATACTTGCCCATAGGTACAGATGCGGTAAGAAAGGATATTTCGCCTGCCAACAAATCAAGTTCAAAAGGGCCTTCCAATTCAATTTCATCCTCAAAATCGAAATAACCGTCATCATCCCATTGTTCGTTGTCATCTTCTTGGTCGTCAATGTCCAGTTCTAGCTCGAACTCCTTTAGGTTCAATAAGAAATCACTTAACACTACGGAATTTGTGGAGGCCTTATCCGTAGTGGCCGTTTTGCCTGTAGGGCTTACATAATTACTTTTGGCACTGATGGCCAATTGTCCATTTTTGCCCATGGGGTCATCCTTGGTACATCCTGTCAGACCAAGTAGGCCGATAACTCCGATACCAATAAAACGGAAGGTGTTTTTTGCACTCAACAATAAATTTGGGTCATTCGCATTCATAACTTAATTTTTTAAGGTTTTTAATATAACAACTGTTACGGATTAAACCCTACCTTTAATAAACGATTAATTACCTTTATTGTTACTAGGGGGTATTCAAACAGAAGGGAACCTCGGTTCCAAGTTATTATATATTTACGAGACTATTCTAATTTCAGGAAATATAAGCACTTTGATCTGCGGATATCAGGCAGGTCTTTGATATTTTCTTAGAGACAAGTCTAATATCAAGGAGAGGTGCCGTAATAACTCCTCTCTTTAATGCTTGATGAATTGTTCTAAATAACCTTTTCCAAGGGATTCCTAAGTGGCATTCGGGAGAACAAAAGTCTATACCCATTTTAATGATTTGTTCATGTATCAAATCATTATAAAAAAGTACTATCGCCCGATAGATAATTTTTGGGACATGAGTATCATGAATGGTGTTTTTAATAATAGCTGACAATTCTATGTATGGTTTTAAGGCCAAGGAAAATTTTAATTTTAATGGGTATTATTTGTACGTTTATAATTCAAAAGAACTACTAATGATATCTTTAGTGCCCTTAATTGGCTTAAAGAGTATACAATGAAATAATATTTCATAAACAAGTGTAAATGAGATTTTGTGTTTTGACAATTCTGTCTACGACATACATAGTCTATGTTTGTCATAATGACCCTGTATTGTTACCGTTAGCGGCAAAGGCCGCATTGGGAGTCGATAAAGTATTCGTTGAAGTATTACTGTGAACACCTGTATCTGTCAATTCGACCCAACTGGTCTCATTGAACATTTGCCATTGATAGAAAGTTACATTTTTAGCCGTAATTGAAATTGCTGCGATACAACCAGGGTAGGTTGCAGTCTTTATTAGCTGAAAAGTAATTGTTGGCAGTTATGAAGCTTCTTGAAAGTCTAAGTACCGTTGGGTTTGTTATTATCTGGTGTCGAGTGTTCATCAATAACACTTGTTTGATTAACCAAACCAATTCCTTAAAATACTGTGGGCAATGGGGTCAAAATACCATCATTATTATTATTATTATTATTATTATTATTATTATTATCGGGATCTCCATCATCTATAACCCTGGTAACATTGATGTCCCAGAATTCATTATGTCCTGATTTTAAGGAAAATCAGCCTACCCCCGAATTGGCCTCCCTGAATCGGGTGTTAAAAGGTTAATGATTTCAACAGATTTTTAACGGATATTATGAAAATTCATGTTTTAAATTAGTGGATCCTGGCCAGCCATTTACCCTTTTACTACCTACTATTTCGCTAATTCTCTAAATATACCAATGCATTTTACCATTGGCAATATCCCGTGTTAAAGCCATAATTACGATCTTGGTTCAAAAAAAACCGTATTTTGGGAGACTGTCACGTATGGTGTTGTGAGAGGTTTAAGGGGGATTCCCCTTTGCTTACTCGATTTACCCCCTTATTTTAGTTAACTCACTTTCATAGAGCTTTCTTTCAAGATAATTGATTCTAAATTGACTTGAGAAAATTGTTTGCATTAAAAGTGGGCCAAACATTTAATTATCCCACGGACCGAGGTGTTCAGACTCGCAATTGTTTATCATTATTTTTTTTCAATAATTGTTGTAAGAGAGGTGTTGAGGATCTTAAATGGTTTTCCAGAAGTTGACGAGCTAATTCTTTTTCATCTTCATAAATAGCTTTTAAAATTGAGATGTGTTCCGATAAAGCTAATGATGCCCTATTAGTGTCGTTTGCAGCTACACGTTGAAGGATTCGTATAAAGGGCCATAACGATTCGAATGTAAATACTATGAACTGGTTCTCACAAGAATCTATCCATAATCTATGAAGATTGGTGTCCACTTCAAGCGCCTTTTTGGTTAATGTCTTTCTTAAATTCGAATTTTGCACCGTAACTGATTTCTCTAATAATTTTTTGACTTTTATAGAACCGATTAAGATATCAATAGAATTATCGAAGGCCAAGAGCTCAAGGGCTATCCTAACCTCGGTCAGGTTAATCAGATCCTTTTGGGAATAATTTTTGACCAGAGGACGTTGATTGGGCCTAAGCTCAATCAATCCCATGGCAGCAGCACTTCTTACAGCTTCCCTGACCGGCGTGCGACTGACTTCCCATTTTAGAGCCAATTGCGTTTCACGAATAGGTTTTCCGGCAGGAAGTGTTCCACTAACAATTTCCTCCAAAAGTCTTTGGAGTAATAAATCGGATGTATCCCCAGAACGCTTTATTGTTTTTTTATCCATAAATTTTCACACAAGTGTATACACTTTATAAGATTATTGTTATATTGCGCTCCACAAAAGTGTATACACTTTAAAATTGCGGCGCTTTTAATGTAACAGTACAAAATTAATAATAAAAAATGATTGCCTATGCCTTAAACCAAATTTTGAAAATACATTCATCTTTTTTTTGGCTAATAAAAATGCCATAACCAGTTATTTGCAGGTCTAATTTCACTAAGCAACCTAATCAATAATATAAATAAAATGAAGGAAAAGCGATTAATATTACAGATTAAAAGGCAGAAAAAACATTGTAGACATTTAAAGACTACATGGATGTCTGTTTTTACAATTCTTACTTTCATAGGAATGGAAGCACATACTAATTCCTTAAATAATGAAAATTTATCAAGCGTAGAAAACATTGAAGAACAACTATCAGTCATTGGTACTATAAAGGATAGCGATGGTAACCCGTTGCCGGGCGCAAATATTTTAGAAAAAGGTACACTAAATGGGACTCAATCGGATTTTGAAGGTAATTTTTCTATATCCGTAACCTCACAAAATAGTGTACTAGCCTTTTCTTATCTCGGTTTTACTACTGTAGAGATAGCTGTAAATGGTAGAAATAGTATTGATGCAATTTTAGTCGAGAACATGAGCGGTTTGGATGAAGTAGTCGTTATTGGTTATGGAACTCAGAAAAAAGAAACCATATCTGGATCCGTGGCAACCGCAGAATTGAATAACCTCACACAAATTCCGGAATCTAACCTTTCCAATCTGTTGGCGGGTAGGATGAGCGGCGTATATGTTGGTCAGTCCACCGGAGTACCTGGTAGTTCATCAAGTATTAGGATAAGATCTCAATCTTCATGGAATTCTAGTCCTCCATTATATGTAATTGATGGAGTAATAAGGGATAAGTCAAGTTTCGATAGAATGGATGTAAATGAAATTGAAAATATTTCAGTCTTAAAAGACGCTGCATCAGCTGCAATTTATGGTTCTCGGTCATCTAATGGAGTTGTACTTGTTACTACCAAAAACGGGCATGTTGGTAAGACGAATATTAATGTTTCAATGAATTATAGTGTAGAAGAACCTACGTCACGAGCGAAATACCTAAGTGATCATGACAGTTATCTTTTAAATAATATTTTTTGGCAAAAACAAGCTGGGGCGAACTGGTTTGGTGAAGATGAAATAGAGATGTTCGCAGAAAAAGGGTATAGTTTTAACTATTTAGATTACCTCTACCGGAATCCTACAACCAAAAATACTTCATTAAGTGCCTCCGGAGGAAATGAAAAAGTAAAATTTTACATTGGAGGTACCTATTTCGAGAACGAAGCTTATTTACCTAATGTGGACTATAACAAGTACAATCTACGGGCAAAAGTGAATGCCAAGATTACCGATAACCTAACCATTGGCTTAAACCTAAGTTCCAACGTAGGAAAAGGGACCAGGTTTAATTCGAACAGAACTGATTTTAGTGATTGGTATGGAACTTTGGACACTTTCTTTTTTTATATACCGATAGAAATAGAAGGAAATTTAGTGGATCCCGAATGGCAAATGAGTATACCAGGTTTAATTAGGGATGGGGGCTATAAAAAAAATGAGGAAATTGGAATTGATGCATTGCTGGATATTACATATGAAGTTCCATTTTTGGAGGGATTATCCATAAAGACAACTTACAGTAAAAATTATATCAGTGATTTTAGCAAAACTTATTTTAAAAAGCACAAGCTATATAAATATGAGCGAACGGGTTCTACAGGTAAGGTTTACACCGAAAATTTGATTGGTGAAACTTATTCTCCTGTTCCTTCACGGGAATCATTAAGTAATAACTTCACTAAGTCTAATTCGTATCAATTAAATGCTCAAATTTCCTATGTACGTAGGTTTGAAAAACATAGTGTAAATGCCATTGCCATTTATGAAGAATATGATGGTGGAAATGCCAATTTCGGACTCGCGCGGTACGACTTCCCTCTTTTAACCAAGGATCAGTTTTTTGCCACTAGTAATAACGCGGAGGATTCTAGCGGAAATGGAAGCGAAAGTTATAACGGCCGTAAATCATATCTTGGCCGTGTAAATTATGAATTTGATGATAAATATATTTTTTCAGGCGCATTTCGAGCGGATGGTTCCATGCTATTTGCCCCAGATAAAAGGTGGGGGTATTTCCCATCGGCATCGGTAGCCTGGATAGTTTCTAGAGAGTCATTTTTCAGTAATCACTCTTCTCATATTCCTTTGCTGAAAGTTAGAGCCTCATATGGTTATACGGGCAATGATTCTGTGGGAGGTTGGCAATGGCAGGAGGCCTATTATAGTGCAGGACAATACTATCTCGGAAATTCAAATGAAAATGTAATTGGATATGGCGGAATAGTAAATAGCGATTTAACATGGGAAAAGTCGAGGTCCCTTAATGTTGGAGTTGATATTCTAACTAAACAAAATTTAGAATTGAATTTTGATTATTGGAAAAGGCATAGTTATGACATTTTAGGACGAAGGATACTTAATTTACCAACGACTTTCGGCGGAACCTTACCAGATGAAAATTACGGAATAATGGATTCTCAAGGGTTCGAAATTGGCCTAGCTTATAATACAGACATTGGAGCACTCAATTTTGATGCTCAGGCAAACTTTTCTTACGCAACAACCAACGTAAAACAAGCGGATGTAGCTGCTGATGCGCAAGATGTTGACAATCCCAATGGAAAACCTTTAGGCTATACTGCCACATACGTTTCGACAGGAATTATCCGAACCCAGGAAGAACTTGACGCACTGCCTATTGGGTATACCATTATGGGTGCACCACCTACTTTAGGGCATTTGAACTACGAAGATGTCTCTGGACCTGAGGGTGTACCAGACAATAGGATAGATGGATTTGATAGACAGATAATTTCAGATTTTAGTCAGGCCACGGCACCATTTTCAGCAGGGCTAAATCTTAATTTCAGATGGAAAGGGATAACTTTAAATACTTTCTTTCAATCTCTCTTTGGTTATCAAAAGCTATATACGGATCACTGGAACCGAGGATTTCCTTTAGATGCTCGACTTTATGCACATTGGGGGGATACTTGGACACCGGAAACTCCAAACGCTAATTATCCCATAATAACAGGACCGGGTCAACCGCCCAGTACTATGGCATCAGACTTTTGGTATGAAAATGGAGGATTTGTACGTCTGAAGAATTTATCTATTGGTTACGATCTACCTGCAAATTGGTTATCGGATATTAAAATGGAAAAAGCAACAATTTATGTAAATGGCACTAATCTTTTTTATCTGTCCCCTTTTAAATGGTATGACCCTGAAATTGGATCACAGGCCAGTTATCCAAATATGAGGAAGTTTAATATTGGTATAAATCTAACTTTTTAAAAATCTTAATATGAGAATGAAATATAATACTATGTTAATAGCCATTGCGTGCTTATTTACAATGAGTTGTGATGACGTATTGGACAAGGAAAATCTTACGGCAATTAATGCCAGTGATGTTTGGAATGACTTTGCTTTGGCAGAAGCCTATGTTAACGGATTTTATGGAGCATTAATGCCTGGTATGCCTGTTAGTTCTGGAATTTATACAGATGAAGCTGCAGGGCTTAATTATGCAGGCTTATTTTCGAACCCGTTTGGTTATGGAACTGCAGGCATCAATGATTACGATGATTGGCAATACGAGGTGATAAGATCAATTAATTTGATGTTACAAGAAATAGAATCTGGAACCTTATCCGAATCAGAAAAGAGCCAATTGAAAGGGCAAGGACATTTTTGGAGGGCTTGGGCCTATTTTCGAATGGTTAAGGCATATGGCGGCGTCCCATTGATATTAGATGTTCAAGGTTATGAAGATGTGGAGGCCATTCAACTTAAAAGAAGTCCTACATCTGAATGCATGGATCAAATCATTCAAGATCTTGATGCTTCATTTGATATGTTGCCCGAATCCTGGTCTGATGCAGACGCAGGAAGAATTGATAAATCTACTGCTCTTGCTTTTAAGGCACGAGTATTGTTGTTTTACGCAAGTCCCCAATTTAACCCAGAAAACATGGGGTCACGTTGGGAGAATGCCTATCAGGCTGCGAAGGAAGCCAAAGAGTTTTGTGAAAGTCAAGGAAAAGGTTTGTATGATGATTTTGCCGGTATTTGGAACGATGAATTAAATAAGGAAGTAATTATGGTAAATCGATTCAATTTTCCAGGGAGTACATATTATATTGGTTGCCCACGTCCTTTATTGTACTCTTTTAATTGTACAGGGCATGATCAACCTACCCTCGAATTGGTGGATAAGTTCCCTTTGGTTGATGGAACCCAATGGGATTCCACGGTGATGTCCCATGATACGTTACACCGCCATAGGTCCAAAAGATTTCATTCTACCATCGGCTATAATGGAGCGGCACCTTACTTAAAAGATATGTTTGATCAAAATTCCAACTTATGGACTTATAAAACAATTTCACAAGGAGCAATGGATGGGCCGCTTCCAACAAGTACAAGTTTTTATAGGGTAAAGGCAATGGATAGAGATGTTGTTTTGGATGGAGTCTATACAGCAGGGATGGATTGGCCAGAGATAAGATTTGCCGAAGTTTTAATGACCTATGGAGAAACTGCCAATGAAACAGATAAAGCAGAGGAGGCCTTACAAGTCCTTTACAAGATCAGAGAAAGGGCAGGTATCCTCCCGGGAAATGACAATAGATATGGAATTACTGCAAATACGAAAGAAGAAATACGATTAGCATTTGAAAATGAAAATCTAATTGAGTTTGCTCTTGAAAATAAAAGACTCGATCAACTTAGAAGATTACGAAAATGGGATGTTGTACTTAATGGACTACAAAAGCATGGATTAAAGATAAGTCAGAAAGAAGGAACCACGGGACCATCTGGGTTAGATAATGTAGATGATTATTTGGATGTCTTTAATGTGGAAGAGATAGAAGTAGGGACCCAGGAATTTAATGTTCTGCCTGAGTATTATTTTTATGCCATACCCAAAAGACATTTAGATCAAAATCCCAACTTGGAACAGACCAAGGGTTGGCCTTCTGGGACATTCGACCCATTATTGTAAATATAATCTAGATTCAAAAGGAGCAGGTCATTTATAACCTGCTCCTAATGTGGTTGATCTACAAGTTTGTAAATGTGTTCTTTTCAGTGGTGTTTATTAGAAAGAAATACTATTAACATGTTATATTTTATTTCTTACGGAGTAAACTTTTGATTTTGTCGTTGAGGAATTCCCTAGTAGAATTTTATAATCTAATTTTAACGTATAGGATAAATATGAAGAAAAATGTATTAATGTTTTTATCGTTTAGTATGTTGGCAGTGGTGCATGCACAATCTCAGAATACTTTAAAAAAGGACATTTTAAGTAATAAAGATTTTCAATTCTTGAAAACGCTTACCAAGGTTATCATGGATAGCTCTCGTATCTACCCCGGACAACAAATTGCGGACCAATGGGGAAATAACAATACCGGGGCGGTTTTGATAAAGCCAGGGGGAGGGGGAAGCTACCCCGCCTTTTGGATACGGGATTATGCCATGTCGTTGGAAACCGGATTCGTGAATAGGGACGAACAAAAACATATGCTGTTACTTACCGCATCCACGCAGGCAGATCAAACTTGGATTACAAAAAACGGCGCTATGATTCCGTTCGGGGCCATAGCAGATCATATCCGTATGGACAACAGTTTGCCCATTTACTTTCCCGGCACCTATAGCTATGAGGAACAAGGAACGGCTGAATGGGGAAAGACCCCACCATATGGAGATCAATTTTTCTTTGTACATATGGCTCATTACTATGTAGAGTCAACAAGTGAAATTTCTTTTTTAGAACAGGAAATAAATGGTATTCGTCTGATAGATCGATTGGAAATAGCCTTTAATGTGCCCCCTTCTAGTTTAGATAATCATATTGTGACAACAACTGATGACTTCAGAGGTGTAGATTTTGGTTTTAGGGATGCTCAGGCCATAACTGGTGACCTTTGCTATCCCTCCATATTAAAATATAGGGCATCCCTGCAATTATCGGAGCTGTTTGAAAAAATGAATAATAAAATAAAAGCGGATAAATATAGAATTATTGCCTATAAAATAAAAGAAGCCATACCTCCAGTTTTCATGGATGACAGGGGTATGTTAAAGGCTTCCAATGGCAAGGGTAGCCAGGCGGACGTTTGGTCCACCTCCCTGGCAATATATTTAAACATTTTGAGTAAGGGAGTCAGTGAGAAAACAAGTCGATTTTTAGCCAGAGAATACAATAACGGCCATTTGTCCTATAAAGGAAATATTAGACATATCCTTACTACCGATGATTTTGACAACTCTACAGCATGGGAGTTTTCCATGGCATCTAAGAATACCTATCAGAACGGGGCCTATTGGGGAACCCCAACGGGATGGGTGTGCGTTGCAATAGCTAAAACCGATATCGTAACGGCACAAAAACTGGCAAAGGAATTTATTGATGATCTAAGGGAGAATGATTTTAGAAAAGGATCCGGATTTGGAGCTCCCTATGAGTGTTTCCATCCGTCAGGTAATCTTCAAAACCCTATGTACATGACAACAGTAAGTTGTCCCTTAATTGCCTTCAGTTCCTTGTCCAATCCTTGAAAAAAACTTATAACATTATAAATTATAATAACCAATAAAGTATCTATGAGATTAGCAAATAAAAAGGTAATTATAACCGGTGCTGCAAATGGTATTGGTAAAGCTATTGCAAAGTGTTTTGCAAAGGAAGGTGCAATAATATCAATTTTAGATATTGATTATGTGAAGGCTTCCTTAGTCGCAGAAGAAATACTAAAAGATGGAGGTGCTGCTTATGCAGTACAATGCGACGTTGGGGATTCTCATCAAGTGGATATTGCTTTTAAAGGGGCCATCAAAAAAATGGGAGGACTTAATGTTTTAGTCAATAATGCTGGAATTATTCGCCAATCCTTAATAGTGGACATGTTAGAAAAGGATTGGGATGCTATCATTAGAACGAACCTTAAAAGCGTGTTTTTGTGCACACAGAAGGCGTTGCAAGAAATGATTAGGGAAAATGATGGGGGAAGAATCATTGCGTTGTCTAGTATCCATGCACAATTAAGTGAACCTTCATGTAGCCATTACACCGCTTCAAAAGGTGGCATTGAAGCTTTTATAAGAACGGTAGCCTCAGAAGTTGCACCGTATAAAATTACGGCCAATTTTATACGACCCGGTGCAACATATACCGAATTGACAACACCAATGTACACCGACTCGGTAAAGAAATCCCTATATGAAAGAATCCCTCTTCGCGAAATTGCCCATGCCGACTGGGTTGCCAATGCTGCCTTATTTTTAGCCAGTAATGAATCCGGTTATATGACCGGTCAAGATATTACCGTTGATGGAGGATATTTAATGAATGGGTCTTTGCCTGGGGCTAAATATTGGCAAGAATAACATGGGGGTATATATAGATATTAGTATTCCGTCATCATCTTCGATTACTGTTTTTCCTGGGGATCCAAGCCCACAATTAACATGGCCGTTTTGGAGTCATGAGAAAGGGAATCCCGCCAATGTTGGGTTCTATAATGGGGGTCTTCACCACGGTTCACATGTTGATGCGCCATGGCACTTTATCCCCGATGGCAAAAAATTACATGAAATTCCCTTGAATTATTGGATGGGTCCGGCCTATGTTTTGGATTTGACTCATCTAGATAAATGTATAGATGCCTCCTCACTGGATCTATGTAATATACCCAAAGATGCTAAAAGGTTATTGTTCAAAACTAAGAATAGTAATTCTGATTATTGGACAGAACCTTGGGATCCAAATTTCATCTATATTGAAGAGTCAGCGGCTAAATGGTGTACGTCAAATGGAATTATTCTGGTAGGGCTAGATTATCTTACTATAGATCCACCTTCTGAGCCAACATTTCCAGCCCATATAGAACTATTGGGAAATGAGATGGTTATTTTAGAAAATATCTGTTTGCGGAATATTTCTGCATCAAAATATGAATTGATTGCTCCACCAATAAATCTTATAGATGTTGACGGAGGTTGGTGTAGGCCTTTATTGGGTAAATTTTATTAATATCTCAAATGAAAAGTATGAAATATGTAAATTCTGAATCTTTTTCTAAATGGGGAAGAGCTTGTTTAATAAAAATGGGGCTATCGGATATAGATGCCGCAGTCGTTACGAATTGTTTGGTACAAACGAGCCTATGGGGCATCGATTCACATGGAATCGCACGTTTACCACATTATTTAAACCGAATCAATGCAGGCTCATTAAATCCTACTCCACAGTTGAAAATAGAAAATACGGGACCTTGTTCATCCAATATGGATGGTGATCATGGACTGGGCATTGTGGTAGTCGATGCAGCTACCAAGGAAGCAATTTCGCTGGCCAAAAAAAATGGGGTCGGAATCGTGGGAGTAAGGGAGTCTTCACATTGTGGTGCCATTGGAGTCTATGGAAGAATGATCGCAGAATCCGGGCTAATAGGAATAGTCTTTACACATTCCGATGCTTTTGTTGCGCCCCATGGCGGATTTCAGAAATTTATTGGAACAAACCCTATATGTATAAGTGTACCCAATAAGGATGGCCTACCATTATGTCTTGATATGGCTACTAGTGCTATTGCATGGAATAAGGTTATGAACGCGAGGTATGAAAACGGAAAAATCCCATTCGATGTTGCTTACACCATCGAGGGAAATCCTACCGATGACCCCAATTTGGTTGAGTGCCTAAAACCTATGGCCGAGCATAAAGGATATGCTTTGGCATTTATGATTGATCTCCTTTGTGGTCCTCTTAATGGAATGCCATGGGGGCCAAATATATCAGAAATGTACGGAGACCTATCAAAGAAAAGACATTTGGGATCTCTGGTCTTAGCAATTGATCCCTCTCGTTTCTTTGGCGGCGTCAATTTTCCGGAAGTCGTATCACTTATGGCAAAGGAGGCACGAAAACAGCCTACAAAAGATTCTAACATATCTATTGAGGTTCCGGGAGATGATCATTATAGAAATGAAAAAGAAAGAAAAAAAAATGGAATCCCTTTAGAGCTAGCTTTATGTAATCAAATCAAACAATGGAGCATTAAGTTAGGTATTAAACTTCCCAAAGAACTCATTTAACAAACCATATAATAGATACCAAACCAAATGTCAAAAACCAATTATGTTTATATAATCACTAGTATTGCTGCCATTGGAGGTATATTGTTCGGATATGATACCGCTGTAATTTCCGGCACTACCGAAGCATTGCAATCACACTTCAAACTGGATGACAAGACTTTGGGATGGATTGTATCCTGCGCATTAATTGGATGTATCCTCGGCGTGGCCGGGGCCGGATGGATTATAGATACGTTTGGGCGTAAAAAAGGAATGTTCTTTTCTGGATTTCTATTTACGATCTCGGCAATAGGTTGTGCCTTTCCAATAAACCTTGAGTTTCTAATAACGGCTAGATTGATCGGTGGTATCGGCGTTGGTGTCGCGTCTATGGCAACACCAATATATATTGCAGAAATAGCACCTCCCAACATTCGTGGCAAATTAGTCTCCATAAATCAAGTGGCTATTATAGTAGGAATGATATTAGCATATTCAGCTAATCATTATATTATAGTCTTAGGTGATGAAGTTTGGATGAATAATTTGGGGTGGAGATGGATGTTTGCGACGGAAACGGTACCTGCCGTTTTATACCTGGTATTACTATATTTTATAGTAGAGAGTCCAAGATGGCTGGCAAAAAACCAAAAATTGGAAAATGCAAAGTTGGTTCTCCAGAAAATAACAGATTCTGAGCTTGTAGAATCAACCTATTCCGCAATCCTGAAAAATTTAAAGGAAGAAGAAGGGAAAATAGGAGAATTGTTTCGGTCCAAAAAGCGGCGCATTACAATTATGGCAATAATACTTGCACTTTTTCAGGCAATTACGGGTATAAATGTCATTATGTATTATGCTCCCAGAATTTTTCTAACTGCCGGAATAGAAGTAGGGGATGCCTATGGCCACTCTATAGTTATTGGTTTTGTGATGTTGGTCTTTACCCTGGTTTCTTTGTTTTTGGTTGACAGGATAGGGAGAAGACCATTATTGTTGATTGCCTCTTTTGGAATGGGGATTTCCTTAGTTTTACTTGGCCTGGCTTTCCCATATGCAGAAGAGGGGGGGGCATTATTACTTTTCTATACATTAAGTTATGTATCCTTTTTCTCTTTAGGCATGGGTGGTATATATTGGGTAGTTGTATCCGAAATTTTCCCAAATCGTGTGAGGGGAAGGGCTATGACCATCTCGGTAATTTTTTTATGGGGCGGTAACTTTTTGGTAGCACAATTCTTTCCTCTTATGCTTTCGGTGCTTATGGAGCAGGTGTTTTTTGTTTTTGCCGTAAGTTGCATTATATGCTTTCTGTTTATTTACTTCACCGTTCCAGAATCAAAGGGACAGTCGTTGGAAGAAATTGAAAATAAGTTATTTTAAAATAACTTCATCTTCTGTTGGTTGGATAAACTTATAAATGAATTCCTTTTTTTAGAATGATAGAGAAATAACAAGTTAAGCCCATACTATGGTGTTATTATATCAATAAGAGTTTAAAGATGACCAGTGATATGAGAATTTTTAAATTTCTTCCTTTACAACAATATATAGATGGTTTCGGGAAACGGTCCCCAGTGATGGTCAATATTACGGAGGTTTTGCAGATTAGAGTGTTTCTTACGCAGTAATGTTGATTTTGAACTGCCGAATAGGAATAATCATAACTAGCCATATGCCAACTTATACAAAATAGGTTATTAGTGCTAATTGTTAAACCAGAGATATGAGGTTCCAATAATTAGAACTGCCTAATTTTCCAATATGTCAATAAAGTTCAAAGTGGAAACAATATTCATAATTGAGCATACAATAGAAAAAAGTACATATCCTGTACATGAGTCATTTTATTTGTACTTTTATAGTACTAAAGAACAGCAAATAATATCTTTAGAGTTCTAACTTGGTTTGTAGTGTACAAATAGGTGTGCAAAACGAAATGAAATTTTATAAACAACTGTAAAACAGTTTTTTGGGTGTAGGTAGTTAGGTCTGCCGCCCCGACCAAGAAAATCCGATCACGAAAGTGATCGGATTTTTTGTTTTCTAATTCGTAGTGCCGCTAGGCACTTAAGAGGAGTAAAACAAAAAATGGATTAAGAAAAATTTCAGGGTATTTGCCGTCATAAATCGGAACACTCCATACGTTGACCTTATTGGAAATACACCTCCTAAAAATTATTTCCCCTCAATATCGCCCACCACAAAAAGGATGGGGTGTATTAAGGTGGAAATAATCGACCAATAAAAAAATAATGAAAATTTATTTGGAAAATGCATAGAATACTTACCATAACTTAACTGTGCATGGATACTAATTCGATTTTATAAGATTCGGGTAGATAGACGTTAAATAAAATCGAATTAGGGCGCATAATGATTTTGATTCGCGGAAGGATTTAATGCAATAATTTTTGTTCATTATCCAGCAAAAAGAGTTAGTGAAGGCTTATGTGCTAAAAAAAAATACCTGTCCTTTATATTAACATAACTAATATTATAACGGAGATAGTTGATTATTTGGCCAATCTTTTCGTTTTCGATAGGAAGATTAGGAACATTATAAGGTCAAATCTGTTGCTTAGCTTTTTCCTCAGAATGCCAAAAGCCTTTGTGATTTGTGCTTCTACTGTTTTTATCGAAACATTTAAATATTCGGATATTTCAATATTGGTTAGGCCTTCTTTTTTACTCAAAACAAAGATTTGCTGGCATTTTGGAGGCAGGTTTTGTATCTCTTTGGTAATTTGGGCAATAATAACCTCAAAGGACTGGTCATTATGTATATGAACAGCCTTTTCCAGACTCTCAAAATACTTTTGTTCCAAAATCATAGTGGAACGATTTTTCTTGTAAAGGTTGATAAATTCGTTATAAACTGATTTAAATAAAAAGTTCTGTAGAGAGGAATGGATTCCTAATTTTTTTCTTTTTTCCCAAGTCTTTAGAAATACATTTTGAAGAATATCTTCAGCTTGCGCGTGGTCGTGGGTTAAACTCAGTGCATACCCAAATAGACGCCCGTTAAATTTATCTATTAAGAAAACAAAGGCCTTTTGATCACCTTTCTTCAAACGCTTTAAAAGAAAGGTATAATCTTCATTGTCCATATCATTAAAATTGATTATAAGTATTTTGAATGCTCAATTATTGCAAATATGAAAAAAAAATACATAAAAAGTTAGGGTATTGCAAATTTGCTATGTCATTACTTTAAAGATTGAATCTAATGTCGGAATCAGAGGAAGAAGAACTTATTGTTAAATATTTATCAAACAATGCAACGGCAAGAGAACTGAATATTTTGTCCGATTGGATTTTAGTTGAAGGTAATGCAAAAAAATTTGAGAAGTATATACAATTACATTTAGAGATAATGACCAGTATGAACGTACCGGACACGGATAAGATCAAAAATAATTTAATACGGAAAATTAAAAGAGATAAAATCCGTAAGAATTTTGTGGGGTTTATTAAATATGCCGCTATAGGCTTGTTAATTGTTTCTTTAGGCTATTATATCCAACATGAGCGAAGTTTAAGTAATAAGACCAATGTATTAATTCCTGAAGAGGAAGCTATTACCATTATTTTGAGCAATGGTAAAATGGAGACATTGAGCACTAATGACAATAGGGAAGTTCGGGATGCGGAGGGCGATTTAATTGTTGTTCAAAACAAAGCCAAACTGAGTTATCCTGCAAAACTTGGAAACCAAAAATTAATTTATAATACACTTAATGTGCCCTATGGTAAAAAGATTGATTTGGTCTTATCCGATGGCACCCATGTTTATTTAAACTCAGGAACTACTTTGCGTTATCCTGTGGCCTTTATCCAAGGTGCGAGCCGGAAGGTTTATTTAACGGGAGAAGCTTATTTTGATGTGACGGAAGACAAGGAGCATCCTTTTGTAGTGAATGTGAATGAAGTAGATATTAAAGTACTGGGGACAAAATTCAATGTATCCCACTATCCTGAGGATGATAACATCAATACGGTCCTAGTAGAAGGAGCGGTTGAAATGCAAATAGTTTCGGAAGGAATTTCCAATTTGGAATCTGTTTTATTGGCCCCAGGCCACAAAGCTGAATGGCACAGGACCAGTAATGAAATATCCCTTAGCAATGTAGATACTAGTCTTTATACGGCATGGTTAAGGGGTAAGTTGATTTTTCGAAACACCCCATTCAAACAAATTCGGGAAGCCTTACAGCGACATTATAATGTGGTTATACATAATACGAACTCCCAATTGGAGGAACAATTGTTCGATGCTACTTTCGACATAGAAACTATCGACCAAGTTTTAGAATCATTTAGTAAAAGTTGGACTATTGACTACACCATAGTTGACAATGAAATTATCATTAAATAGATCTTGAACCATTAAAACACGAAAAATATGAAATAAATCTCTTAATTAAACCTGCCACTTGGTCATTTTAACATAAAAATCGGAAAATGCGGACACATTTCCCGATTTAGCAAAATGATTTGAACGAATTTAAATCAATTAACAAAACAAAATTATGAAAAAACTCTTAAATATTAAGGGATATAGGCTATGCCTTTTTAAATTAAGTTTAAAAATGAAGCTCACGGTACTACTGACCATCGTTTCTTTATTTCAAATTCAAGCAAATTCTTATTCGCAAGGTAAAAAGATCTCATTGGATATTTCCAATGCACCTTTGGAAACAATTATCCAAGAAATAGAAGCAGCCTCTGAATTTAAATTTTTAATTAATCGGAATGATGTAGATCTCAATAGAAAGGTTACTATAAAGGTAGAGAATAAGAAGATATCAATTATTTTATCGGAACTTTTTCAAAACACTGAAGTTGATTATGAGATACTGAACAAGCAAATTATTTTACGTAGAAAGAAAATTAAAGTCATACCCTCTATCAGGGATCAAGGTTCCAACCTCCCTATAAAAACAGGACAATTTCAGGTATCAGGGGTTATTAACGATGAAGACGGTAATCCTTTGCCCGGTGCAAATATTCTGGAAAAAGGAACAATAAATGGTGTCCAATCCGATTTTGATGGAAAATTCACATTGACGGTCGGTAATTCCAATGCAGTATTATTAATTTCCTATGTTGGCTTTATTACCAAGGAGATTCCAATAAACGGTCAATTGGAATTTACAGTTATATTGTCAGAAAGTGCTTCAAGACTAGATGAAGTGGTTGTTACCGCTTTGGGAATTAGTCGAGAAAAGAAAGGATTGGGATATGCTGTACAGGAGTTAAAAGGAGATGATATAAATGAAGCCCGGGAGACGAATTTTGTCAACTCACTTTCTGGTAAAATAGCTGGGGTCAGTATATCTACCGCGGGTGGAGTTGGCGCAACATCCAGGATTGTTATAAGAGGGGAGAATTCGTTAAATTTTGGAGGAAATGATCCTTTATATGTGGTAGATGGAGTACCCACGGGTAATTCTGGAACTTCTAATTCTACAAGTGCCGACTATGGAAACAGCGCCGCAGAGATTAACCCAGCTGACATAGAATCCGTAACGGTTCTCAAAGGTGCTGCTGCCGCTGCTTTGTATGGTTCACGTGCTGCCAACGGAGTTATAGTAATTACAACAAAATCTGGTAAAAGAAACACAGGTCTTGGTGTCAGTGTAACAACAGGAACTACATTGGAAAGCTTGCTACGTTTTCCAAAATTCCAAAACCAATTCGGTCAAGGTCGTGATGGTAATTATGAAGGTTCTAACTTTGGTGCTAGTTTCTCTATTTATCCTGATGGTATCCGCGATGGATATGATGAAAGTTGGGGCCCTAGGTTAAATGTAGGTACATTGGAACGACAATTTCATTCTCCTACTTTAGGTGGGATGCGTGGTGGGGATGTGTCCAACCCCAATAGAGGGGAAGTTATACCAACTCCTTGGATAGCCTATCCCAATAATATGCGCGATTTTTTTCAGACTGGGACTACCTTTTTTAATAATGTTGCCATCTCAGGAGGAAACGATAAAGGAACGTTCAGACTTTCTTATACCGGTTTAGACCAAAAAGGTATCATCCCAAACAATGACCTAAAGCGAAATACAATCGCCATAAAAAGCACTTATAAACTTAGTGATAAATTTAACGTTGATGCGACTGTTAACTATACAAATTCGACTAGTACGAATAGGCCTGAGACCGGATACGATCGTACATCGATAATGTATATGTTCAATTGGTCTGTCCGAAATCTGGATATCAATTCACTACGTGATTACTGGCAAAGGGGCTTTGAGGGAACACGTCAATTTCAATATAATTACGGTGAAAACCATAATAACCCATTTTTTTATCAATACGAAAATACTAAAGGTCAGGATAAAAAGCGCATTTTTGGAAAAATAAGCCTTACATATGATTTTACGGATCATTTCTCTATTATGTTAAGAGGAGGTACCGATTATTTCAACGATTTCCGTCCCCAAAAATGGGCTGTTAGTACGGTTGGAGCGGAAAATGGAAGGTATCAAGAAATTTCCTTATTTAATGAAGAACGTAATTATGATTTTCTACTGACTTATAAAAATAAGATAGGCGAAGATTTTAACTACAACCTATCAGGGGGTGGCAATCAATTGAGGTTGGAAGGAAAGCACAGTGCGGTTTTGGCACCCGAGCTCTCAGAGCCAGGCTTCTACACCTTTGCAAATAGTGCTGCAAGCCTAATAGCAAATTCATGGAGCTTTAAAAAGAGCTTAAATAGTTTGTACGCATTTGCTTATTTGGATTATAAAAGCACCTATTTTTTGGATATTACGGCTAGGAACGATTGGTCCAGTACGCTTCCCACAGAAAACAACTCTTATTTTTATCCATCCCTTTCATTTAGTGCTTTATTAAACAACACCTTTACAATGCCTGATTGGGTGTCACTGGCTAAAATAAGACTAGGTGCCGCACAAGTAGGTAATGATACGGGAGTTGCCACTTTAATAGATGTGTACGCATTTCAGCAACCCTGGGGCAATCTCTTGACAATGGCCAGTGGTTCGAATTTGTCTAAATTTAACGTAAAGCCGGAAAGTATTACAACATACGAAATAGGCACTGACCTTAGGTTCTTCCAAGATCGATTGAATCTAGATTTTACGTATTATGATACACGGTCTAAAAATCATATAATGGGTATTCCTTTGCCAGCTTCTACAAGCTATAACTCACGGGTTATTAATGCTGGCGAAATTCAGAATAAGGGAATGGAAATTATGCTGAATGCCACTCCGATTATTAGCGAAGACGGTTTTCAATGGAAACTAACTCTAAACTGGTCTAAGAATGAAGGAAAGGTTAAGGAACTTGCACAAGGTATTACTTCTATTACCCAATCTGCACCAGGGGAAGATGCTTCTATACAGGCTAGAATAGGTGAAAGAATGGGTGCAATATGGGGCCCGGGATACCGTAGGGTCGAAAGTGGTCCATTAGAAGGAGAAATTATCATTGGTGCAAGTGGTATGGCACAAATTACAAGTGAAGACATTTATCTAGGCAATTTCAATCCGGATTGGATGGGCAGTATCAATAATTTATTTACCTATAAAAATGTAAGCCTGTCCGGACTTGTTGATATTAAGTGGGGAGGTGAGTTTATTTCAAGGTTTTATAACAAGGGTGTTGGCGCAGGCCAATTGATAGAAAGTTTAGAAGGCCGTAGCGCTAGGCCTGTGGGGCAAGAATATGATGACCCATATTTTATTCCGGGTGCTGCTCTCGTGGATGGAACTTATGTCCAGAACTCAACTAGTACTGATGGGACTTATAGCGAAGGTGTATACGGAACAGATGTCCGGAATTTTTTTAAAGGACAATTGGATCATATTAGTGAGGCCCAATTGATAGATGCAACCTACATAAAAGTGCGTGAGTTGAAATTGGGATATACATTTCCGAACGACATTTTCAATGGCTATTTTAAAGACGTAAGTGTATCCTTAGTTGGTAGGAATTTGTTTTTATGGACCCCTAAGAGCAATGTGCATTTTGATCCCGAGGTAGCTGTGGCAACCGGAGGAAATGGTTTAATCCCAGGGTTTGAGAACATGAGTCTTCCTTCTACAAAAAGTATAGGTTTCAATTTGAACTTGAAATTTTAACCACACTAAAAAATTAAATATGAAACATTTATATAAGAAATTTATTTTTGGTTTATGTGCCATGGTGTTCGTTGCGTCCTGTACCAAAGATTTTGTTGAAATAAATACAAATACGGATGCTACCGCCAATTTACCGGATCCCGGGCTGCTATTGCCAAATATTATCCGCACTACCGCCAATCGGAGTTGGGATAATTCATTTGATAGATTTGCGGTCGTCGCCGATCAAATAGCCAACCAATTCGCTAGTGCATCCGGAAATTGGACAAGGAGTGATGCAGATCGTTTTTTCTGGATCAATTACGACCAAATAAAAGAACTCGATAAATTGATTCTTGCCGCTGAAAATAAGGACTATAATAATTATAAGGGCATTGCCTTAGTGCTCCGCGCTTGGATATTTCAGGGAATTACCGATAATTTCGGGCCAATACCCTATAGTGAGGCAGGAAAAGCCGCCATTGACATCAATTTTCCCAAATATGATTCACAAGAATCTGTTTATAAAGGAATATTGGAAGAGCTTTCACTAGCCAATGAATTGCTAGGAACCACAGATGAATTAATAAATGGGGATATTCTTTATAATGGGGATGTAATGGGATGGAAAAAGTTTGCCAACAGCCTCAGTTTGAGAATCTTGATGAGACAATCAGATAGAGTGGATCCAAGTGCCAGCATGCAGAGAATAATAAGCAACCCTACTACTTTTCCTTTATTTACGGGAAATCACGATCAGGCCGCCCTTCAATACTTATCGGAAATTGGTAATGAACATCCTTCATTTCGGGGTAATGTGAGTGCATGGGCGTCTTCCTCTAGGCTTTCAACAACCATGGAAACAGTATTAAAGGGACTAAATGACCCCCGTTTAGCCGTTTTTGCAATGCCCACCCCGGCTACGGCAAATACAGGGTCACCTCAATATGGGGGAGTTCCCAATGGTATTCAGGATATAGAACAATGGAATGGGGGATCCACAAACCATTCACCGATTGGCCTTTTATGGGCTCCGAGGCAATTTGCGCCCGACCTTGCGTCAGAGAATGCAGCTCAAAGTATATTTATGTCCCATTCTGAAGTTCAGTTTATTCTAGCAGAGGCAAGGGAAAGAGGGTATATAACTAATGGCAGTGCCGAAGTTTATTATCAAAATGGTATTAGGGCGCAGTTTGAATATTATGCGTCTCGAATTCCAGATAATTTTATACTACCTATGGCTTCCCAGGTAATTCCTCCAGCTGAGTATTATATGCAAAACAATGTGGCATATACGGGGTCAACTGAAACCAAATTAAATAAAATATATGTTCAGAAATGGCTTTCATTGTTCCTGAATGGTGGGGAGGCATGGTCCCATTGGAGAAGGACAGGAGTACCTGAAATTGTGCCCGGCCCCACTAGCGAAGGGTTTATCCCGGTAAGATATGTATATCCAGCAGATGAACAACGCTTAAATGAAGAGAATTATAAGGAAGCCCTGACATTGCTAGGAGGTCCCGATAATCTTGCTACTAAGGTTTGGTGGGATGTTAATTAATCGAAATAAATAAAACAACTTTAAAAAATATATCATGAAGAAAATTGAGTTTAAACTTGTACAGGTCTATGTTGTCTCAGCATTACTAATGCTATTTACATTTTTAATGTCTTGTGATGATAATGCCCTTGAAGATAGTATGGATATAATTAACCCATATGTAATAAGCTATAATCCTGTTTCAGGTGTTGATGGTGTTGCCCTTAATAGTAATCTTGTGATCACTTTCGATGATATTGTTTATAAAGGCCAAGGAAATATAACCATAACAACGGATGTAGAAGAGGCCAAACAAGTTATAGATATTAATGATGCCTCGGTTACCTTAAGTAATGTGAATAGGGTATTGACCATAAATCCACAAGATTTCTTGGCAGGGAGAAATTACCAGGTAGTTTTGGATAAGGGTATTGTAGTCGATAGTGTGGGGAACGGATATTTTGGAATGCCGGACAATGAGATATGGACTTTCAAGTCTGGAGGTAACCCTGATGATTTGGATGGTCCCGAACTGGTTTCACAGATTCCAGCTAATGGCGACAATGAAGCATCTGTATTTGCCATGGAATTGACTTTCAATGAAGATGTAAAGACTTCTGCTGGTAGTTTCGTAATATATGATGCTGCTACGGATGATGCTGTACATACTATTGATGCGGAAGGGGAATTAATATTTGTGGAAGGAACAATGATTCGTGTAAAATACCCTATACCTTTAGATTTTGGCAAAAAGTATTACGTTCAATTTGAATCGGGCGTTATTAAGGATGTGGCCGGCAACTCATTTGGAGGAGTTTTGGATAATACCACTTATAACTTTACTACCGTAGCGGGAAGCGGTACTGAATTAACCGTTCATCTTCCTTTCGATTCTGACCTTCTAGATATTAGCGGAAATAAGTTTGATGCGGTATTAGGCCCCACTGCCAGTGCAAATGTTACCTTTGAAAATGACCCTACCAGAGGTCAAGTTGCAAGATTCAATGCAGGTTCTTATGCACAATTGCCAATACATCCATTATTAAAATCGAATTCAGCGGCTGATGACTTTAGTGTTAACTTTTGGATAAAAGTGGCTGGAACAGATTCAGACCCTGTAATTATCGGGAATAAGGACTGGGGTAGTGGAGGCAATCCTGGTTGGTTGTTATGTACCGACGACGGTCATGAATATGCTCCTGGCAATGGAACAGATCACGGGTGGATTGTAAATGTGGCAGATGATCCTAAAAATGATATTAGATTGGATTGGAGAGCTGCCAGTGCAGATCCACAGGCTCCTGCCTTATCAGATGATGAATGGCACATGGCAACAGTGGTGTTCGATAGGCAAAATGGTAAATTAACGGTATACATTGATGGCGTTGAGTATGGTAATACTGCTTTACTGGTTACCTTTAACCTCCATGCTTTACCTGGGGCGCTATATGATGTAACAAAAGAGTATCCTATAACCATTTGGGAAGATGCTACAGGCGTTTATAATGCAGGTGACCTTAGGAGAGCGGCAATGACGGGACTTATGGATGATCTTAGAATTTATAATAAAGCGCTGACACTATCAGAAATTAATGAATTGCTTAATGACTAAAGCTGATTTACTTAAAATAAGTTAGCCTAGATTATGGAATATACTTGAGTTGGTTGTTTGAATCTTGCGCCCTGCTAATGGTAGGGTGCTTGATTTAAAGCTAAAGAATGGCATTAATTAGCGTTCTCAATATTGGGATAATCGATTGTTTGGAACGAATTGTATTTAAGATATTTTTTGTCGACCATCGTTTTAATATATTCCGATTAGATTACCATCCTTTAAAAAGATTATGACAAATTCGATAGTTTGCGAATACCAGAAATTCAAGATATAGATTTTCATGATATATAAATGTAGTTTGTAAACTGAAATTTGATTGTATAACTTACTTCAGAAACAGAAAGCCGTTATTTTGCACTCTTGTTGTCTATTAAAAAAAATGAATTTTAATCATGGATTTTCTAAATCTAGACTTTTAACAGCATACTAATTTCTTGAAATATTTCTCACTAAGGAAGGTATATTTTTCGTGGATATAGCTGGCAGTCTCTACAATATTTTTAGAAATCATTGACTATTAAAATTGTGCTACGTGATAATTCTTTCTGCGTAAAAGGTGGTTTTGACACTTATATAAGGACAAGGATCTTTAGATTTAAGAATTTGTTTGATAAGATTCCTGTATTTGTTTTGTCTAATAACTTGTGAACGAACAATGTGTCAAGGTCGATAGCTATAGTTAGTTGTAAGATAGTTTGGAGCCAATCCTAAATGTCAATAGCATTTGCAAAAGATATACTGTTTGAATATAAATCATAGGTAATTAAAGTAGTGATATCTAAAACTTTAAAATGAAAATAATGAAGAGATCTTTTCAATTCAGTTTAACACTTTTAACTATTGTTTTATTTTTTTGTACAAAACCGTTATTGTCAATGTTTCCGATGCATTCTAATGATGTATTGAATTTTCTCCATATTACTAAAGGACCGAATTTGTGTCTAGAAGGTAGCAACCTTAATTTTCTGATGAATGAAGTTGAGATTGCCGGAATGAATTCAAATCAAAAACTTATTAATGGCAAAAAGAAATGGCAAAAAGATCTGATAAACGCTGGGAGAAATAGCCAAATAGTAGCCAAAGCCATTTTCGAAAATCAACAATCAGATAGTGTAATTATTGATCATGCCGAAATTATAAGAAATTTGGACGAAAGGTCTCTTAAGAAAGGTAGGGAATATTATAATCGGGCCTGTGTGGCATGTCATGGAAGCAATGGTAATTCATCACTTCCTTCTGCCCGTTCCTTTGGCCTGGATGAATTTAAATATGGATCAGATCCCTACAGTATTTGGAAGACCATTATTAACGGGGCTGGGCAAATGGGTGCCCAAAGATGGTTATCCCCCCAGGATGCCTATGCTGTTGTACAGTACATTCGTGAAGATCTTATCAAAGGCAAAAATACCCAGGCATATTTTAATATTACAGATGCATATTTAAAAAGTTTGCCAAGACCACAGATAGGCAAAGAGGAAATAGAAGATAAAGTAAAGAGAGAGGCTCTGTCTGGATCTCAGGAGTTTGGGCAATCATATTTCGAGAATCATATCGGAAATTATGGACAAGCCATTTATTCCCAGATAGGAAATAAAACAAACAGTGCATTGACAATTAAGCTAGCAGACAGCTTATTTATAAGTTACAATGTTCAGAGGCTGTCCACTTCGGTAGCTTGGAAAGGCATTTTGGATTTGAGTAAGACCAAATATCAAAAATATCGAGGAGAGGGGGAACCAACCATGGTAGGCCATGAACTTCTTGGGTTTAGTGATATGCATTGGAGCTTTAAAGACAGATACCATCAACTTGAAAATCTGGTTTCAGAGCGGAGTCCGTATCCGGCCAAATGGCTTAATTATCACGGGCATTATCAATTTGGAATGAAAACCATTCTTTCTTACTCTATTGTTGGACGTAAAATTCTAGAGATGCCGTCCGTGGAGTTTTTGGGTAACGAGCCAATAATACAACATACCTTTGCTATTGCTCCCGGGGATTCTTGGCGAAAGATTGTTCTCGGAAGGCTTTCGAAGAATGAAAATTTTGCTTTTAAAGAGGGAGTCTTTTCACTGGATAATTTAAATGCCCAAAATATGCTTCCGGAAGCTAAATGGATAAATCCGAAAAATAGCATAGTATTGATAGGGCAGGGGGACAAGGAATCTCAAAGCTTCATGGCCGTGGGAGTCCAAGGAGATATCGAGGGATTACGTTGGGATATAGATGGGAGTCAACAAGTTTCTTTGTTTATACCGAAATCTACCGAAAATCAACTGATTAAGGTACACCGATATAGTGCCAGTAATACTAAGGAGCTTGAGGAATTTGCAAAATTTATCGCAAAAGTTCAAAACCAACCGATATCCGATCCGACCGATTTCACCAAAGGCGGTGATCCGTTGTGGAATGCAACAATTACACTTACAGGGGCATTAGATGTGGGCATTCCACACTACGACCCTATACATTACAATAGCAATGATAAACTTGAGCCGGAAAATTTGGTTCAAATACCGGAGAACTATCCTTATGTGGTGGATAGGATACCCTTGCCTTTCAATAATCCATGGAATAGTTGGATTCGTCCATCGGGATTGGATTTTTTTAGCGATGGACGATTGGTAATGAGCACTTACTTGGGGGATGTGTGGATTGCGAATGGAATTGACCTTGGGCTAAAAAATGTAAAATGGCAACGTATTGCGACTGGACTTTATGACTCCTTTGGCGTAAAAGTAATCAAAGATGAAATTTATGTTACCTGTCGTGATAGGATTGTCAAACTCATAGACTTCAATGGGGATAGTGAAATCGATTTTTATGAAAGTTTCTTCGCTGACACTGATGTTTCCCCCGTTCCAGTTCAAGCTTTTAATTACTCTTTGCAAACGGATAGCAAGGGAAACTTACTTTATTCGAAGGGCGGTCAATATACACATGATGATGAACCAGGTCATCTAATCCAAGTAACTCCGGACGGTAAAGGGCAGCAATCCCTTGCTATCGGATTTCGTGCGCCCAATGGTGTAACGGTTGGGCCTAAAGATGAAATTTATGTCAGTGATAATCAAGGCAATTGGATGCCGGCAAACAAAATAAGTCTTATTAAGGATGGTGGATTTTATGGTTATATCCCAACTATTAAAGGATCGTTAACAAAACCAGGAAGAAGTGAATATAGCATGAAATCCTCCCTTGCATCACCAAACTATCCTGATGATATTTTGCCAGAAACATTTGATAAGCCAATAATTTGGTTACCACAAGAATTCGATAATTCTCCTGGGAATGGTGCTTGGACTCCAAAAGAGTGGGGGCCTTTGGGAAATCGTCTTATTCATACCAGTTTTGGCAAGGGATGGGTGTATCAAGTATTGACCCAAGAAATAGACGAGATTACCCAAGCTGCAGTTTCTGCCCTACCATTTCAATTTTCCGCTGGAACACAGCGTGCGCGGGTCAACCCATTGGATGGACAGTATTATGTGGCGGGAATTACGGGATGGGACGATTCTTTTGCTACCAAATATGGAAGTTTAGACCGCATCCGTTATACAGGTGGGGAAGGTTTTCTAATTGAAGCGTTGCACGTTAGGTCCAATGGTATCGAAATTATATTTAATCAAAAACTTGATTCTGATGTGGCTCAAGAGTTGGACAATTATGATATTAAGCAATGGAATTATCAATGGACTGAAAATTATGGATCAGCAAATTGGTCGGTAAAAAATCCCGACAAACAAGGTCAGGATACTGTAATAATAAAAGCTGTTGAAGTTTCTGGAAATGGTAAAAAGCTTCTGTTAAAGGTTTCTAAAGAAGACCTTAAACCTGTCGACCAGATGCGCATTGTATTATCATTGGTTTCGGAAGATGGTCAGCAATATCAGGATTCCTTATATCTTACCGTCCACAAAGTTCCAAATGAGGAGTATTGGTATAAGGGTCTTAATATTAAATTGATTTTAGGAATTCTTCTTTTTGGTGTAATTATCTTGATGGGGAGATACTTCTTAAGTAAATATTCGTGATTCTATTCTAATTAAGAGGTCTAATGTTGTAATATAATGGCTATATGGAATGTTAAGATAATTACAGAAAGTATTTTTATCTAAGTCTTCATAGAGTGGTCATAATTGTATGGTACTGAGTATAGTTATGGAATTATACTTGTTTAATTTTATTTGTACCTTTATAACACTAAAGAACAGCAAATGATATCTTTAGAGTTCTTATTTGGTTTTGAGTGTACAAATAGGTGTACAAAACGAAATAAAATTTTATAAATAACTGTAATACAGTGTTTTGGGTTCTGGTAGTTAGGTCTGCCACCCCGACCAAGAAAATCCGATCATGAAAGTGATCGGATTTTTTGTTTTTAACGGTATAGTGCCCTTGGCACTTAAACCGGGAAAAACAAAAAAGACGTACAGGCGTCAGCCTGTGTCGGATTATCTTGAGCACCGAACCCTAAACATGATCACCGAGCACA
>NZ_JALKBB010000034.1:0-66696 GCF_023016025.1 Arenibacter sp. S6351L
CGCACCGCCCGGAACAGGACCTAGGGATTGGCTGCGCCCTTCCCTACAAAGCTCCGCTTTGAAAACCACAAAAAGTTGCACTTCGCTATACTTCAAAAAAGAAGCGAGCTTCATTTTTGAAGCTCGCTTGCACAACCACTTTTTTGTGGTTTATCCGTGACCCCGGAGGGATTCAAACCCCCAACCCTCAGAGCCGAAATCTGATGCGCTATTCAGTTGCGCCACGGGGCCATTATTTAGTTCTCGGTCGACAGCAGCAGTAAGCGGTCCATTATATTAAAAATACTGCCCACTGCAACTGCCTACATTTAAATTAAATTCTTTTTTACAATAGTAGATATCGTCTTCCCATCTGCCTGTCCGGCCAATTCCTGGGATACGATCCCCATGACCTTGCCCATATCCTTCATTCCTGACGCTCCTATGGCATCTATGGCCTGCACCACTACCTTTTCTATCTCTTCTTCGGTCAACTGCTCTGGAAGGAATTTTTCGATGATCAAGGCCTGTGCCAATTCTGGCTCTGCCAGATCCTCACGCCCCTGCTCTTTATAGATGGCCGCGCTATCCTTGCGTTGCTTTACTAATTTTTGAACCAGCTTTACTTCATCTTCTTCGGACAGTTCCGTTCCCGGACCTGTTTCGGTCTGTGCCAACAATAAGGCTGATTTTATAGCTCGTAACGACTCCAATGCCACGGTGTCCTTGGCCCTCATTGCCGCCTTCATATCTTCCATTACCCTCTGCTGTAAACCCATATCTTTTTTTTAGCCCTGCGAAGATAAAAATAAACCCGAAAATAAAAGCTATTTTCGGGTCTAAACTTTAGTATTTATAGTTCTGTGAACAGTACTAGTCTACATTGTCATGTAAATAAGAGTTATTGGAACGTAATTGGATATCGTCATTACTATCCTCACTTAAGCTAGTTCTGGAAACTTTATTTTCCTTAGGGCTTTCACTTAAGTTTATCCCTTGTCTCTTATAAGCCGGCTGCTTGGATATTTCGTCCAAATTGCTAAGGCTATTCTGGAATTTATAATTAAAATCCTTTAATTTTCTTCTACGTTCGTCTGCGCGTTCCTTTAACAGGATTTCAATTGGGGTATTAACAGGATCTTCATCCTCCACATTCACCCTCTGCTGGATCGGTTCCTGCTTTGCAATGGTACGCTTTTCAAATATCAACTCGTCTTCAACAATGCGGGGCTCAAACTCCTCAGCCTTGGATTTGGCTCCAGTAAGTTTCTTTTCCAACTCCATATAATCGTCCAGACTATAGCGCTTTTCCCCATTCTTATTGTATTCAAGGACAGGAATTACTTCTACGTGATCTTTCACCTCAAAATCCCTTACCTCTTCATCCAAATCGAATGTAATAATGTGTTGTGCCTCCTCTTCCTCTTCTACTGGTTTTTTGGCCAAAGGCATATCAAAACTAAATGCAAATTGATCTTCCTCCTCCAACTTGTTGGATACTACCCGTGGATCCACTACTTCTATATCCTTGATCTCGTCCGAAGCATTTATAATGATAAAATCGTCCTGAACATTTTCCGCAACTACTTCTTCATAGAAAACATTAAAATTCCTAATAAAATTAGTGGTAGGTATCAAATCCATTTTTGGCTCCTCTTGCACAGGGTTGTGCTTAACCGGAGTCGCCTTAATTTCCTCTTCTTCGACCAACTGGTGAACAACATTCTTTGGAGTAAGGTTGTGCTCCGCACGTTGCTCATCTTCTAACGTATGAATGATTTTTTTGGATTCCGTATTTACTATATCATCCTGTTGATCTATATTAAAACCCGTGGCTATAACCGTAACTGCGATTGCCTCGCCCAGTCCCTCATCTTCACCGACCCCCATAATGATATTGGCCCCAAAACCGGCCTCATTTTGAATATGGTCATTAATCTCACCTATTTCATCTATCGTAATTTCCTGGGAACCGGAAACGATAAGTAAAAGCACATTCTTTGCCCCAGTAATTTTGTTGTCGTTTAGTAAAGGGGAATCCAAAGCCTTCATTATGGCCTCATGCGCCCTGGAAGAACCCGAAGATATCGCCGATCCCATTATAGCCGTTCCACTACTGCTCAATACAGTCTTGGCGTCACGTAAATCTATGTTCTGAGTATAGTGATGTGTAATAACTTCTGCAATACCACGAGCGGCAGTGGCCAACACTTCATCTGCTTTGGAAAAACCAGCTTTGAATCCCAAATTGCCATATACTTCCCTTAATTTATTGTTATTGATAACAATCAAGGAATCTACATTGGCACGTAATTTTTCTATTCCCAACTGAGCCTGTTGGCAACGCATTTTACCTTCAAATTGAAAGGGCATGGTAACGATCCCCACTGTAAGAACATCCATTTCCTTTGCCATTTTTGCAATGACAGGGGCAGCACCAGTACCTGTTCCCCCGCCCATACCGGCAGTAATAAAGATCATCTTTGTGGTAGTATCAAGCATTTGCTTGATCTCTTCCATACTTTCAATAGCGGCCTGTTCCCCCACTTCAGGATTGGCACCAGCGCCCAATCCTTCCGTCAACGAAACTCCCAATTGTATCTTATTGGGCACGGGACTATTTTGAAGTGCTTGCGAATCGGTATTGCAAATCACAAAATCCACGCCATTGATACCGGCCTGGAACATGTGATTAATGGCGTTACTACCGCCACCGCCAACACCTATGACTTTAATTACGTTACTCTGATTTTTGGGTAAATCAAAGGATATACTTTCAAATTCAGTGTTCTTGCTCATATTTTTTATTTTACTGGTTTACTATACTTTTCTTATTTTATGATCTATTCCGCATTATCCAAGAAATCCTTCAATTTCTCAGACCATTTATCAAAAATAGATTTCCGCTCCTTTTTTAGGGCCGTTTTTGTCTGGGTTTGATCTTCCCCTGTAAAAACCTCATGATCCATATCCTTATCCACAGCCTCCTGACTCGCTTCCCTTACTTTGGCCTTGTTCTGCACAGCATTCATCAAGAGTCCTACTGCAGTTGCATATAACGGACTGGCTATTTCCTCGTCCGAATCACCTGCCAAATGCTCATTGGGGTAGCCAATCCTAGTGTCCATTCCCGTGATATACTCTACCAATTGCTTCAAATGTTTTAACTGGCTTCCACCACCCGTCAATACAATTCCGGCAATCAATTTTTTCTTTTGCTCGTCGTGCCCATAATTTTTGATCTCCACATAAACCTGCTCCACGATTTCCACCACTCTGGCATGTATGATCTTGGAAAGGTTCTTCAAAGTGATTTCCTTTGGCTCACGCCCTCTCAATCCCGGTATGGAGACAATTTCATTATCCTTGTTTTCCCCCGGCCAAGCCGAACCAAACTTGATCTTTAAAAGTTCTGCCTGCTTTTCAATAATGGAACAGCCTTCCTTGATATCTTCGGTGATTACATTACCTCCAAAAGGAATTACAGCCGTATGACGGATAATTCCATCCTTGAAAATTGCCAAATCCGTGGTACCCCCACCTATATCGATCAGTGCTACACCTGCCTCTTTCTCTTCCTGACTCAAAACTGCATTTGCAGATGCCAATGGTTCCAAGGTTATATTCCCAAGATCCAGACCTGCACTCTTTATACATCTTCCCACATTACGGATAGAAGAAACCTGCCCCACAACTACGTGAAAATTAGCTTCAAGCCTTCCTCCATACATCCCCATAGGCTGTTTTATCTCCGCCTGGCCATCTACCTTAAATTCTTGTGGCAAAACATGTATAATCTCCTCCCCAGGAAGCATAACCAATTTGTAAACCTGATTACAAAGCTTTTCTACGTCATCCTCATTGATAACTTCTTCAGATTTGGCCCTAGTTATATAATCGCTATGTTGCAAACTTCTAATATGCTGTCCTGCAATACCTACCACCACCGAGCTGATCTTTAAACCGGAATTGCCTTCTGCCAGTTCAACAGCTTGTTGGATAGACTTAATGGTTTGTGTAATATTATTCACCACTCCGCGGTGTACCCCCAAACTTTTAGACCTGCCAATACCTAAGATTTCAATCTTGCCATATTCATTTTCCTTACCAATGATGGCCACAATTTTGGTGGTTCCAATATCCAACCCAACTGAATAATTACCTTGTTCCATATCTTAAATTTTGGTGCACACTACTTGGTTATTAAATTCTAAACTCACCCTGTTATAATCGTTCAACGTTTTGTCCTTATTCGCTTTGGTATAAAAAGCTTTGAAATTGCTGAACTTTTTCTCCAATTCATCCACATGACCCAAATCCACCACAAAATTCTCCATCCTAAACTTCAACTGATACTTTTGCTCCTCGGTAATATGAACGCCTATTATATTCTTTCTCAAGAATTCATCAGAATTTATATAAGTCAAAATTTCGTACACTCCCTCCGTACTTTTATTGGTTACTATTCCTGTAATTATTGGTACCCGCGCAGAATGATATTTGGAAAATGGCATACGTTTCCCATCTTCATCTATATAAAACTTTGCAACTCCCTCAACTCTTCCGATTGGTTTACGCTGTATGACTTTAGCCACTAGATCCCCGTTTACCGTAAGGTAAACTTGGGCATTTTTCACCATTTCATTAGCTTCGATAGCTTTTTCTATAGTATTCAAAACTATATCTTCTTTGGGCAGGTTTCTAAGGTCTCCAGAATTTTGTATTAACAATTTATTAACCGTCTCTTGGGTCATGTAAAGATTCTGATCTCCGACGAACTTAATTTCAATTTTATCAATTTTTTTATGCCTGTTCCTAGCACTGGAAAATGCATAAAGACCCGTAACTACCAGCAACAGGGCCCCGAACTTTATGAAATTCCAATTAATTTTCATTTCTCTTATTTTATTGTTTTTTATGGACAAGATTTAGTTCCTTTTTAATTTTTGACACTTCCAATCCAATATCGCCAGCCCCCAAGGTTATTAAAACATCAGGGTTTTGGGCTATTATTTCAGAAATCAACTCTGACTTTTCAATTAATTTTTTCTTTGGGCTTGTAATTTTATCCAACAACCATTGCGAGGTAACCCCTTCAATTGGTTTTTCCCTGGCCGGGTAAATTTCCAACAGTAACAAACTCGGAAAATTGGACAGACTTTTTGCGAATTCTTCCACAAAATCCCTTGTTCTGGAAAACAAATGCGGCTGAAAAACAGCCAATACCTTTTTACCGGGATGCATTTCGGAAACCGCCTGAAAAGCAGCCTCTATTTCTGTAGGATGATGTGCATAGTCATCTATAAACACAAATTCGGAATTTTTTATCTGGTAGGAAAAACGTCTTTGAACTCCTTTGAAAGTGGCCAGAGCCCCTGCCAACCTTTCTGGTGA
Source organism: Arenibacter sp. S6351L (assembly GCF_023016025.1). Classification (NCBI taxonomy): domain Bacteria; kingdom Pseudomonadati; phylum Bacteroidota; class Flavobacteriia; order Flavobacteriales; family Flavobacteriaceae; genus Arenibacter; species Arenibacter sp. S6351L. The sequence goes on from NZ_JALKBB010000034.1 coordinate 5,374, forward strand.
CGAACCAGCCTGAACAGCCATGGCATATGCCACCAAACCATTGAGCAGGTTATGTCTGCCAGGTTTATTAAACCTAACGGATTTAAGATTGGCTTCCGGAGATTCCAAATCAAAAATATAACTCCCTTGGTCTATTCTAATATTTCTAATACAATAATCGGAACCATCCTCAATACCGTAGGTTGTCCCATCCAAAGCCAAACCATTGCGAACAAACAGCTTACCATTCGGCTTTATTCGTTTTACAAAATCTCTAAAAGACTTTTGCAGCTCCTCACTATTGCCATATATATCCAAATGATCTGCATCCATAGAAGTAACACAGGCCACATTAGGCGATAACCTAAGAAAGGAACGGTCAAATTCATCTGCCTCTACCACAGAATATTCTGAACCTTCCAACAAAAAATTACTGTTGAAATCCTCCGAAATCCCTCCCAAGAAGGCCGTAATGGGAGTCCCGGTCTCCTTCAATAAATGAGCCAGTATACAAGAAGTTGTTGTCTTGCCATGGGTACCGGCAACTGCAAAACAAAAGGTATCCTTTGTTATCAATCCCAATACTTCTGAACGCTTTTTCACCTGAAAGCCATGGTCCATGAAATAATTATACTCCCCATGATCATTAGGCACGGCGGGAGTATATACCACTAAGGTATTGTCAGGATCCAAATACACCTTGGACACCAATTCCAAATCATCTTCATAATGCACCTGGATACCCAAATCCACCAAATCCTTTGTAAGAGGTGTCTCGGTCTTATCATAGCCCGCAACATTCTTACCTATAAATTTAAAATATCGCGCAAGGGCAGACATACCAATACCTCCAATACCTATAAAGTAGACGTTATGTATATCTTTTATGCCCATTTTCTTATTGTTGCACTAATAATTTTTCTATTTCATTTACAATCTCCTTGGTAGCATTTGGCATGGCCAAATCTTTGATATTGGCTCCCAAATTATTGCCCAGGTCCTTATTTTTGAGTAAATCCAAAAACACCGTCCCGAACTTTTCATCCAATTCCTTTTCCTTGATCATTATGGCCGCATCCTTTTCCACCAAGGATTGGGCGTTTTTAGTTTGATGATCCTCGGCTACGTTCGGGGAGGGGATAAAAATCACAGGCTTGCCTACAATGCACAGTTCAGAAACCGAACCTGCACCTGCCCTGGAAATAATAATATCGGCAGCCCCATAGGCCAAATCCATCCGATTTAAAAATGCCACTACCTTTACATCTGCACTTTCATGTTTCTTATATTCCTCATAATACAGCTTACCACTTTGCCAAATAACCTGAATTCCCTGTTCCTTAAAAAAAGGCAAACTTTGTTCAATAAGAACATTTACACGTCTTGCCCCCAGACTACCGCCCAGCACCAGCAATGTGGTTTTATCCGCCTGTAAACCAAAGAAGCTCAACGCCTCTACTTTATTCTCCACCAATGACACCAAATCCCCACGTACAGGATTACCCGTCTTTACGATTTTATCTTTCGGAAAAAATTTCTCCATGCCATCATAGGCCACACATATTTTGGCTACTTTGTTCGCCAATAATTTATTGGTGATACCAGCAAAGGAATTCTGTTCCTGCAACACACATGGAATTCCCTTTCCCGATGCCACCTTCAAGAGGGGACCACTGGCAAAGCCACCAGTACCCACAACGGCATGAGGTTTAAAATTCCGTACTATGTTTGCTGATTTCATCAAACTACTTATCACTTTAAAAGGAAACATTAAATTTTTCAAAGTGAGCTTCCTTTGCAACCCACTTATCCACAAACCTTCAATTTTGTACCCTGCCTGGGGCACCTTTTCCATCTCCATTCTATCTTTTGCCCCAACGAACAGAAAATCAGCATCTGGATACCTAAGTTTCAACTCATTTGCAATGGCAATGGCAGGATAAATATGTCCGCCCGTGCCTCCCCCCGATAATATAAATCTATAACTGCCCACTTAACACTTCTAAAGGGTTGGTCTCATCTATTTCATCCGATTCGGATTGCACATGTTTATTACTTGCACTAAGAATAATACCTATGGCCAAACAGGTCATCCAACTCGAGGTTCCACCACTACTAATCAAAGGCAAGGTCTGACCGGTAACCGGGAAAAGTTCCACGGCCACCGCCATATTGATCAATGCCTGAAATACTATAGGAAGTCCAACTCCCAGAACCAAAAGTTTACCGAATACCGTGTCATTGCTATTGGCCACCACCACAATCCTAAAAAGCAACAACAAATAGAAGAACATTAGCACAAAGCCTCCCAAAAGTCCGTACTCCTCTACAATAATGGCATAAATAAAATCCGATGAACTTTGTGGCAAAAAATTCTTCATTACACTCTTTCCTGCCCCATTGCCCACTATTCCTCCCGTTGCAATAGCTATTTTTGCCTTCTCTATTTGATAATCAGCCTCCGTATCCTCAGGATTGGAAAAGCTTTCTATTCTGCTCATCCAAGTATCTACCCTGTTAGGAAATAAATCCGGCACTGCCTTGGCCGTCAAAATAAACAGCGTTAGGCTCAATATCCCCGCACCAACGATTCCCAACAAATACTTAAAGGGATACCCCCCTATAAAACAGAGCAATAACACCATGGAAAATATAATCCCGGCCGTTGAAAAATTCGCAGGTAGTATTAGTACTATCACCAAAAAAACCGGCAACCAAAGTGGCAGAATACTCTCTTTAAAGGTTATAGTCTTATCCTTTATTTTTGTTAAATATCTAGCTACGTAGATCATTAGCACCACCGCTGCCAGGTTGGACGTCTGAAATGTAAACCCAACAATGGGAATACGGATCCACCTACTGGCATTGGCCCCATCAATGACCTGCCCTTGAGCAAGTGTATAGAGCAATAAAAGCAATACCACAGGCATTGCAATCAAGGACAAACCCTTGAAGAAGTGTGTAGGAATACGGTGCACCCCATAAATAATACCAAATCCCATTAGCAAAAGTATGGCATGCTTTACCAGGTAACCAATAGTGGTACCATTGCCTACCACGTATACCAGGTTACTACTGGCACTATAAACAGGTAAAAACGAAAATAAGGCCAAAAGGGCTACTACTGCCCAAATAGCTTTATCTCCATTAATTTTGTTTAAAAATCCGAACACCCTTTATAATTTTTTTATTGCTTCTTTAAACTGATTTCCCCTATCTTCATAATTCTTGAACAAGTCAAAACTGGCACATGCGGGTGACAACAATACGGTATCTCCCCGTTCCGCTATCTTATAGGCCACCTTTACGGCCTCGTCCATTGCAAATGTTTCCACTACCAGGTCCACTACATTCCCAAAGGCATCCTTTATTTTGGAATTATCGGTTCCCAAACAAATAATGGCCTTTACTTTTTCACGTACCAAAGGCATTAACTCCCTGTAATCATTCCCTTTGTCCACCCCTCCTACAATCCACACCGTAGGTGTTTTCATACTATCCAAGGCGTAGTAGGTAGCATTTACATTGGTAGCTTTGGAGTCGTTGATATACTGTACATGATGAATTTTAAGTACTTTTTCCAACCTATGCTCCGCTCCCTGAAAATTTTCTATACTTCTGCGTATAGTCTCCTTTCGTATACTAATTAGTTTAGCGGCCGTAGTGGCAGCCATGGTATTCTTTACATTGTGTTTTCCTTCCAAAGCCAAAGCGTCTGTACTCATTTCTATAGTGTTATTGTGTGTCTTAATAATTATTTTATCATTCTCTAAATATGCCCCTTCATCCAATTTCCTACTGATGGAAAAGGGCAATAATTTTGATTGGACCGGATTCTTTTGCAACCACTGGACTATTACTTCATCATCGGCATCATATATTAAATAATCTTCCTTAGTCTGGTTCTTTGCAATCCTAAACTTGGACGCTATATAATTTTCAAATCTGTATTCATATCTATCCAAATGATCCGGAGTTATGTTGGTAAGGATGGCTATATGGGGTTTAAAATCCACTATCCCGTCCAATTGAAAACTACTTATCTCCAATACATAAAAATCAAAGTCATTTTCGGCCACCATTTTGGCATAACTATCTCCAATATTCCCCGCCATTCCCACATGCAAACCACCTTCTTTTAATATGTGGTTCGTTAGCATTGTGGTGGTGGTCTTTCCGTTGCTTCCGGTTATCCCTATAATGGTTGCCTTGGTATACCTTGAGGCAAACTCGATTTCCGAAATTACAGGAACCCCTATTTCCTTGAGCTTTACCACCAAAGGAACCTTATCCGGAATACCAGGACTTTTCATGACCAGATCGGCATTCAAAATCTTTTCCTCGGTATGTTGCTGTTCCTCCCAGTCAATCTCAAAATGTTCAAGAACTTTTTTATATTCCTCCTTTACTATCCCCTTATCGGAGACAAAAACTTCAAAACCTTCCTTTTTGCCCAAAATAGCCGTTCCAACGCCACTTTCACCACCTCCCAAAACAACCAACCGCTTCATTCTATCGCACCTTTAAGGTTACAATGGTTATTACCGCCAACAGAATTCCAACAACCCAGAACCTGGTCACGATTTTGCTTTCATGGTATCCCTTTTTCTGGTAATGATGATGTAATGGTGCCATTAGAAAAATCCTTTTCCCCTCTCCAAATCTCTTTTTGGTGTACTTGAAATAACCCACCTGCAACATCACGGAAATCGACTCTGCAAAGAAAATTCCGCACAAAACGGGTATCAACAATTCCTTGCGAATAATGATCGCTATTACGGCGATTATCCCTCCAATGGTCAAACTTCCGGTATCCCCCATAAAAACTGTTGCCGGATAGGCGTTGTACCATAGAAATCCTACCAGGGCCCCAACAAAGGCTGCTATAAATACTACCAATTCCCCTACCCTGGGAATAAACATGATATCCAAATAATCCGAAAAGATGATATTACCAGAAACTAGGGTAAAGATGCCAAGAGTAAATACTATTATAGCCGATGTGCCTGCAGCCAATCCATCTATCCCATCGGTCAGATTTGCCCCGTTGGAGACCGCTGTGACAATAATTATGATTATGGGAATAAATACCAACCAGGCATATTTCTCCATCCCATCTCCCATCCAGGTAATAAAGCGGGCATAATCCAACTCGTTATTTTTAATAAATGGCAAGGTGGTCATGGTAGACTTAATCTCCTTTCCCGGTACTTGCTGTACGATATAGTCCTGGGTAATTTCTGTTCTGGAATGCTCCTTCATGGTAACCCCCGGGTGAAAATATAAGGTAGCTCCTACCATAAGCCCTAGACCTACCTGGCCCATTACCTTGAACCTACCTTTTAATCCTTCTTTATCCTTTTTGAAAATTTTGATATAATCATCCACAAAACCTATAATCCCCATCCAAATTGTAGTAACTATCAAAAGGATTACGTAAATATTATCCAAGAAACGCGCAAACAACAATACAGGAATCAAGGTGGACATAATAATAATCAACCCACCCATGGTCGGGGTACCCGCTTTTTGTTTTTGGCCTTCCAGCCCCAAGTCCCTTACGGTTTCCCCAATTTGTTTATGGCGTAAATAATTAATAATTCTTTTCCCATAGACCGTAGCCAATAACAGCGAAAGCATTACCGCCATTGCCGCCCTAAACGTTATAAATTGGAAAAGCCCCGCCCCTGGCAGTTGATAGTGTTTTTCCAAATATTCGAACAAATAGTATAGCATTCCTGGGTTTATTGTTTTTTATTATTCACTTTAATATTGACCACCAAATATTTTATTTATTTAAGTTGGCCAACAACTCCTTCACCATTTTAAAATCATCAAAATCCTCCCTGACCCCATTAGTTTCCTGATAGGTCTCGTGGCCTTTGCCGGCAACCAAAATAATATCGTGGGCGGTAGCCAATTGACAAGCTGTTTTAATAGCCTGCTTACGGTTAACGATAGACAGTGTTTTATTTACATTTTGCGCCTCCACACCAGCTTCCATCTCCTCTATAATAACAGTGGGCGACTCCGACCTGGGGTTATCCGAAGTAAAAATGACTTTATTACTCAATGCTGTTGCGATATGACCCATAACCGGACGCTTAGACTTATCTCTGTCACCACCACACCCCACGACGGTGATGACATTTTCATTTCCAGTCCTCAATGTATTGATAGTATCAAGTACATTTTTCAAGGCATCCGGTGTATGGGCATAATCAACAATAGCTGTAATTTTCTCTTTTGATATATAATGTTGGAACCTTCCATCTACATTTTCCAATTCACTTAGCAGACGAAGAATTTCAAGTTTTTCCAATCCCAATAAATCCGCAGTGGCATAAATTGCCAACATATTATAGGCATTAAAATCTCCGATCAATTTTGACCAAACCTCATTGTCATCGATCTTTAACAATTGACCATTGAATTGATTCTCCAATATTTGCGCCCTATAATTTGCATAGGATTTCAAGGCATAGGTATACTTTCTCGCATTGGTATTCTGCAGCATTACCAAACCGTTCTTATCGTCTATATTGGTAAGTGCAAATGCTTTTTTTGATAGTTGATCGAACAATATTTTCTTAGTATCCCTGTATTCCGCAAAGGTTTTATGATAATCCAAGTGATCGTGGGAGAGATTGGTAAAAATAGCGCCTTCAAACACCAATCCTTCCGTTCTTTTTTGATGTATTCCATGGGAACTGACCTCCATAAAACAATACTCAACCCCGGCATCGTTCATTAACTGCAAGTGCTTATTGATTGTTAAAGCATCCGGAGTGGTATGGGTGGTAGCATACTCCTTATTATCTACCATAATCCTTATGGTGGATATCAATCCCACCTTAAAACCGGCCTTTTTAAACAATTGATAAAGCAAGCTACTAACAGTGGTCTTTCCGTTGGTACCGGTTACCCCCACCAATCTTAAGTTTTTGGAGGGATTACCGTAATAATTGGATGCCATAATAGCCAAAGCTTTATTGCCATTATCCACCTGCACATAGGTTATTCCATTATCCAACTTCTCGGGCAGTTCTTCACAGACTATGGATTTTGCACCAGAAGCAATGGCCTTATCTATAAACTGATGACCATCTGCAACAAGACCTTTTATTGCCACAAAAACATCATCCTTTCCAACTTTTCTGGAATCAAAACAAATATGGCTCACCATGACAGAAGTAGATCCACTTACCGCAGAAAGACCAACACCGTACAATATGTCCTTTAGCGTCATCATGATAGTACCAATACGATTTTATTAACCTTTTTCAGATCTGTTCCCTTGGCAATTGATTGCTTCTTGACTTTTCCATTGCCCTTCACCTCTACTTCTATCCCTAAATTTTCAAGGATCGATACCGCATCCATACCACTCATACCCTCAACATTGGGCACTTCATTATATTTTTTATTGGAGTCTGCAAAGTATCTTTGATAGTTCTCCTCCAAGTTCTTGTTCCCGGCATCATTAACATCCACCTCATCCACTAAAGGAGAACTTGCATAAATCTTTTGGGCAACCGATTTAAATACGGGACCGGATACATCGGCACCATAATAACCTACACTTTTGTCCGGCTCATGAATTACTACAATACAGGAATATTTTGGGTCGTCCGCAGGAAAGTAACCGGCAAAAGTTGAAATGTACTTCATCACTTCCGGATCCTTGGAAACATAATTCTTTTGAGTGGTTCCGGTTTTTCCAGCCATAGAGAAATTAGGCGAATACAACCCATGCCCGGTACCGTGCTTTTTCTCCACAACATCTTTCAACAATTGCTGAACCTTGTGCGCCGTTTCCTTGGAACAGATAGACGGATTGATAACCTCCTTCTCAAATTTCAAAATAGTTTTATCCCACTCCTTCACTGCTTTTATAAGCCTGGGCTTCAACATCTCCCCATCATTGGCAATGGCATTGTAAAAAGTTAGGGTCTGTAATGGGGTAAGTGAAACTTCATACCCATGGGACATCCATGCCAAGGAAACACCAGACCAACCCTTATCCCCAGGATAACGGATTACCGGGGTTCCCTCCCCATTAACCGGCAACCCCAACTCCCTATGAAGGTTCATATTCATGAGGCGGTTGACAAATTTTTCCGGATTGTCCTTATAATTATTATTGATGATTTTAGCAAAAGCAGTATTGGAAGACACCTCAAACGCCTTAGCGGCGGTAATTTTACCATAACCCCCGTGCTTGGAGTCCCTAACCGTTCTGTTATAGACCTTATAAGTACCTTTTTCCGTATCTATTACCGTATTGGTATCTATTACCTTGTCCTCCAAGGCCACGACCATAGACATTAGCTTAAAGGTAGATCCAGGCTCATGAGACTCCCCTATAGCATAATTAAGTCGCTCATAATATTTGCCCTCGCTGGTCCTTCCCAAATTGGAAATGGCCTTGACCTCTCCGGTCTTGGTTTCCATTACGATTACACAACCATGTTCCGCGTTATATTTTTCCAATTGCCCCAATAAGGCATGATGTGCAATATCCTGGATATTGATATCAATGGTTGAAACCACATCATAGCCATCCTTGGGCTCTACAATATTATCCCAGCCAATAGGCTTCCATTGTCCTTTGGCAATTTTTTGTTTTAACCTCTTACCTTCTACCCCTCTTAGATATTGTCCGAAGGCCCCTTCCAAACCAACCCTGGTGTAGTATCCGTCCTCATCTACCCGTTCATAGCCAACGCTCCGCTCAGCGATCTTGCCCAAGGGATGCTCACGTACAATTTTTTGCTCTATAATTAGCCCCCCTTTATAGGGACCCTTATTAAAAAGCGGAAACTGTTTTACGGCCACATAATCCGAATAATCCAAATTCCTGGCAATCAAGGCGTATCGATTCTTATTGGCTTTCGCCTTTCTCAACAATTGCTGATAATGTGAGGACGTTTTGCCCAACAATTTAGCCAAGGCATCGGACAAGGGCTTTACATTATCTTCAAAATCCCTTTTTCCAACGGTTTCGGCATCAAATCGTATGGTATATCTTGAAACTGAAGTTGCCAACAAACTGCCATCATCCGAATAAAGATTACCTCTCTTAGGAGCAATGGTGAACATTTTTTCAGTGCGATCCATGGCCAGTTTCCTATACTTCTCCCCTTCCACCATCTGTATACTGACCAATTTGACCAAAACGGCAATTGCGAACAGAAATAGGAATCCCGCCACAATATATAATCTGGTCAATATGTTTTTTTCTGTTACAGGCACTATTATTCGGTTTCGGTTTTAACTTTTATTTTTTTCGGCGGAGTTTCAGACGGGAACAAACCATCTTCCTCCAGAATTCTCAATACAGTGGACTCCAACTTTAACTCCTGCATATCGGAACGGACATCTACAAACTCGCTCCTCAATTCCTTAACCTGTTCATCAAGGGCAGCAATTTTATGGACTTTTCCATCAGCACTATGGGAACTGGCAATCATGACCGTAGCCAAAAAAGAAACATATATGATAAACATCCAGTTCTTGGGAGCACCTCCACTCACTAAAAACTTTCCTTTTAATATGTCCAGTATCCCTTTTCTCATTACTTAAAATTTACCCAACTATATACCTTATTATACTATTGCACAATTCAAACGTCACTAGGGACAGTTCAAAATTGCCGTACATTAATCTCAAACCCGCTCCGCTATCCGGAGTTTGGCACTTCGCGCCCTATTATTCAACTTTATTTCCTCCTTGGAAGGGACCACTAAACCTCCAACCTTTTTCATAGGAACTTCTATGTTCCCGTAAAAATCCTTTTCCGGCTCCCCTTCAAACTGGCCGGCCCTTATAAACCTTTTAACCAATCTATCCTCCAAGGAATGATAACTTATTACACTTAACCTACCCCCTTCTTTCAACAATTCCGGCACCTGTAACAAAAATTCCTTTATCACTTGTATTTCCTGGTTCACCTCTATCCTTATAGCCTGGTAGATCTGAGCCAAAATCTTATGCTCCCTATGTTTTGGCAGATACTGACCAAGAACCTCCTTCAACTGATCAGTGGTTTTTATTGGTGTATTTTGCCGCTGCTCTATAATGGTTTTTGCCATGGCATTTGCGTTCCGCAGGTCACCATATTGAAAAAGTACCCTCCTCAACTCATCATAGTCATAAACATTTACCACATCAAAGGCTGAAATTTGGTTCTTTTTGCTCATTCTCATATCCAGATCAGCATCAAAACGGGTAGAAAACCCTCTCTCGGCCTGATCGAATTGATGGGATGACACTCCAAAATCGGCCAAAATACCGTCCACTTTCCTTATGCCATAGAACTTCAAAAACTGCTTTATATATCTAAAGTTTTCATTGATCAACTGAAATCGCCCATCATCAATAACATTTTGCAACGCATCCTCATCCTGATCAAACGCCAACAGCCTTCCATTTTCTCCCAGCCTTTTCAATACCTCCTTGGAATGTCCGCCACCACCAAAGGTCACGTCAACATAAACTCCATCGGATTTTATATTCAGCCCCTCAACGGACTCTGTCAGCAATACGGGGTTATGATAAGTCATCGTCGTCATCTCCCATTACTTCCTCGGCCAAACTTGCAAAGTCCTCGGCCGTTTCCTCCAATACCTTTTCATAGTTGTCCTTATCCCAGATTTCAACAATGTTAATTGCCGAACTCAATACTACCTCTTTCGTAATTCCCGCCACGTCTACCAAATTTTTTGGGATCAACAGCCTACCAGTAGCATCTATTTCCACCACCTTTACTCCAGCAGAAAATCTTCTTATGAAATCGTTGTTTTTTTTCTTGAATCGGTTCTTTTTGTTCATTTTCTGCATCAACAGATTCCACTCCGCCATAGGATATAGCTCCAAACAGGGTTGAAAAACAGAACGTTTAACCACAAAACCATCATTTATTACGGGAGACATTTGATTTTTAAGCGCCACAGGAAGCATTACCCTTCCCTTAGAATCGGCCTTACAATCATATGTTCCAATGAAATTAATCACTTAAAGTAGCTGGTTTTTAATTTAATAACTCAAATATATAGAAATTATTACCACAATTTACCACAAAATACCACTTTGTTAATAAAATGCATACTTTATCGACAAACGACACTCCAATTACACCTGAAAAAATTCTTGGGACCAATACCAGAAAAATTCTTTCAACAATAAATTGTCATTAAATATCAACGTTCCAAAAACTTATCTATGCTTGCATAATAATGAAATGCCTATATTTGCCAACTAAGATTAGAAGCTATCCTTAATGGAAAAAAAGATAATTAAAGAGGGAAAATACCGATATATTGAAATGGGTGAAGGAACACCCATTATAATATTACACGGTCTTATGGGGGGATTGAGCAATTTTCATGGGGTTATGAATCATTTTCCACCTAAAGGCTATAAGGTTTTGGTACCCGAGCTTCCTATTTACGACATGCCATTGCTCAAGACCAACGTAAAGAGCTTTGCTAAATTTTTGGAAGGGTTTATAGAACATAAAGGCCTTAAGGATGTGATACTTCTAGGTAATTCCCTAGGCGGACATATTGGCCTGCTCCATACCAAATTATACCCAAAAAAAGTAAAGGCACTGGTAATCACAGGTAGTTCAGGACTGTACGAAAGTGCCATGGGAGATGGTTATCCCAAACGTGGTGACTATGAATTTATAAAGAAAAAAGCCCAGGACGTATTTTATGATCCCGAAGTAGCCACCAAGGAAATTGTAGACGAAGTCTTTGCCACTGTAAACGATCGTATTAAACTGGTAAAAACCCTGGCCATCGCAAAAAGTGCCATTAGACACAACATGTCCAAAGATTTACCCCATATGTTGACCCCTACATGTATAATATGGGGGAAAAACGATAGTGTAACGCCACCCAATGTAGCTGAAGAATTCCATGCACTACTCCCGGATTCCGATTTATTCTGGATAGAGAAGTGCGGACACGCCCCAATGATGGAACATCCACAGGAATTCAACACTGTCCTTGACGCCTGGCTGGAAAAAAGAAATTTCTAAACAAGAGTTAAGATCTGTAACCTTTAAAAGCGAACAAATGAAAATTAAGTCGGCCGACTTTGTTATGAGCAATTCCAACGTAGCAAATTGCCCTAAGGACCATTTGCCGGAATACGCATTTATTGGTCGCTCCAATGTTGGAAAGTCCTCCTTGATCAACATGCTCACCCAAAGAAAAAGTTTGGCCAAAACATCTGGCAGACCTGGAAAGACGCAACTTATAAATCACTTTAAAATAAACGAAAATTGGTTTTTGGTGGATTTGCCCGGTTATGGCTATGCCCGTGTATCCAAAAAAGACAAAAAAACCTTTCAAAAATATATCACCGACTACTTTATAGAGCGGCAGCAATTGGTATGTGCATTTGTTTTGATCGATATTAGACATGAACCCCAAAAAGTAGATATGGAATTTTTGGAATGGATGGGAGAAAACCAGATTCCGTTTTGCATGATTTTTACCAAAGCGGATAAATTGAAACCAAAAGCCATAGAAAACCACGTCAATGCCTATATTAAGGAATTATTGGATGGAGTTTGGGAAGAGGCCCCCAATTATTTTGTAACCTCCTCTACCAATGGGATGGGCCAAGAAGAATTGCTTGGTTTTATTAATGAATTAAATACCAATTTCTTTAAGGTAGTAAACTAGATTTACTTTCCGTTTCCCGCTACCTTGATCTGCCCTAACTTTTCTTCAACGGTCAAAATAAGATCCTCTTGGCTTTTCATGGCATTGATCTCCCCTTTTGAAAGAAACTCTTGAAGTTTATCCGCTTTTAAAAGGAATACCTGCGGAAAGGCTTCCTTGTTCTGTTTTTCTTCCGGATACCGTTTTTTAAACTCGTCCCTATGCAGAAACTCCATATCCACAACCGAATTCTGCCTAAATTCCTTCCATTTTCTATTTTCAGAAAAAAAGCCAAAGGTTATGGCACACAGATTGCAATTGTAGGATTTTGGATCCAAGGTTTTATGGACACTATCCAAAAGGGCATTACCAAACCCGGAATTGGCATTATATACAAACACAAGTAGGTCTGTCCTGATACTTTCCATCGTTACAAATTAGGAATTACTATTACCAACTTAGTCGGCAAACACCGAAAATACTTAATGGAAAAGCCCTTTTTGCCCCAAGGGTGGCAAACAGCTTATATGCGGCCTATTTTTTTAATTCAAGTTTTTCGGCAAAATAATCGCAAAAATCTTTCATGGTAGCCGTCATCTTTTCGTCCTGGGTAGCCTTCATAAAGGTGTCCGATAGGGAAACAAGGGTTTGATGAAAAAATACTTTCATTTCATCTACCGGCATATCCTTAGTCCATAGATCAATCTTTAAAGATTCCTGGTTTTCACTATCCCATACGGACAATAGCATTGCCTTGGCTTTTTCATTGTCTATGCCTCCATCTTGTGCAGACCAGGTTAGCTCTTCAGGAACCCTATTTTCATCCAATCCAACTCTTAGCGTAATTTCTGATGTATGTAGTTTTGCCATTGCTTTGTTTTTGATTTGTATTTACTATTACAGCTTTCTTGGCTTATACCCAGATCTTTTAAATAGTTCTTCCTCGGGTAGGGTCAACATTTCCTGCAAAGTAATCTTATTGTTATCCATAAAGGCCTTGACAATTTGCCAACCTATATATCGTCCTATTTTACCTGGTGACTCGTTATCCAATTCCAATTCAAACTTGGAGAAAGGAGCTGGATCCAAAAATCTTGGGCCCAACTTGCTATTGGTACTGTACAACAATTCGCGTTCAATAAAATAGCGCCAAACCTGCTCTTCGTTGACTGTTGCCCAATCCAACTCATCCGGTGCATAACCTATAATGACAGCTTCATTTTTTTTAGGCATAAGCTGCTGCATTAAATACAGTTCTTTACCGTAATAAACAAGTTGCGACAAAAAAGTACGATCGCGGGGTGGTGCTACAACAGCCTTGGCAAATGCACTGGCCACGTCGCGGGTCATGTATTGTTTGTCCAAATCGTTGGCGATATATTTGGAAATACCTTGATAAAACTTATGGGAACTTCCCAAATAGTTATCAAGACCAACAAGAAGTAAGCTATCCGTTAAAATAATTCTATTGTTATAGTCTACCTCCGAGGTAACTGTAACAACCTTTGGTATCGTATAATTGGGAAAATAATATTTTATATACTTAAACAACCACTCCAAATCTTCACTTTCACTTCCAAAGTCGGGGAAAGTTTTTCCTACCTCTTCCATAACTTCGATTTGTAGGGTGTCCTGTAATTTGGCTACCCAAATGCTATCCGGATAATTGGCAGGAAAAAGATAAGGGTACTTTGCTTTTAAAATTGGGATATCCAAGGGTTTTGCTTCTGCAAATTCCCTATCAAACCTATCAACCTTTACATCTACGTTTATTTTAGCCACCTCATCGGCCAATTTATCGCTGCGATCACAACTGCAAAAAATAATAATTGGGATTAAAAGAAGGAATATGGCCTTTTGCATTCTAAAGTAATTGGGTTAATGTTTTAAATATTAAACTCTAGGCTTTATTTTTACGGTGCAAAGTTAAGTTTTTAAACCTAATAAATTGTTCATATGCAGACCGAAAAAGTTATAGACCACATTGTAACCTGGTTACAGGAATATGCCAACAAAGCAAATATGAAGGGATTTGTAATCGGAATTTCCGGAGGAATAGATTCCGCAGTAACCTCTACCTTATGTGCAAGAACAGGACTACAACTTTTATGTTTGGAAATGCCCATTCACCAAGCCGAAAGCCAAGTAACCCGCGCATCCGACCATATAAAATGGTTAAAAAAGAACTATCCCAATGTTGAAAGACTAGAGGTGAACCTTACACCCACTTTTGATAGTTTGGTGAATGCACTGCCCGCTGTTGACAACGAGGAAGATAGGTTTATGTCCTTGGCCAATACAAGGGCCAGGTTAAGAATGACCACTTTATATTACTTTGCCGCCTTAAACAAACTGCTGGTGGCCGGTACCGGGAACAAGGTGGAAGATTTTGGCGTAGGCTTCTACACGAAATATGGGGATGGCGGTGTAGACTTAAGTCCGATCGCCGACCTACTCAAAACCGAAGTATACGAAATTGCCAAAGTCCTTGGCATTAACGAAGACATTATTAAGGCCGCACCTACAGATGGCCTATGGGGCGATGACAGAACGGACGAAGACCAAATAGGAGCATCCTATCCAGAATTGGAATGGGCCATGCAAATGGAAGGAGAAGGAAAAGTGGAGACGGATTTTTCTGATAGACAAAAAGAGGTTTTTCAGATATACAAAAGATTTAACCGCGCAAACAAACATAAGATGGTTCCTATTCCTGTTTGTGAAATACCAAATATGTTAAAATGAACATCTCACCTAAGAACCAAGTGATTAAATCGAAAAAACATGTGAAAATTTTCGGTTTTGGATAAAAAAATGAAGCTTTGCTTATCGAATTAGATATTTTAACCCTACATTGCATGTCAGTATTTTTAGACATGATTATTGATGTTGAAATCTAGAAAAATAACCCAAAATGATCAAAATTTTAATTGCTGATAATCATCCAATAGTTCGGATGGGCGTAAAACAAGTCTTGGAATCGGTTTCTGATATTCAAGTGATCGCCGATGCATCTACCACCACGGAATTATTCAATAAGTTGGAACTTTTTACCCCGGACGTAATTCTTCTGGAAATGGACATCCCCGAAATTAATGGCATTGCAACTCTTAGAAAAATAAAAAAAGAGTACCCCAACATAAGGGTTTTGATCTATAGCGGTCAATCTGAAGATGTTTATGCTTTAAGCACCATTCGTGCCGGAGCTTTTGGTTACCTATCCAAAACATCGGAAATAGATTATATTATAAGTGCTATACGAAAAGTTAGCGAAGGCAATATGTTTATTACCAACGAATTGGCTCAACGCCTAGCTTTTGATGAAGGCACACAAAAACCAAGAAGGTTCTTTAGAAAACTTTCCACAAGGGAGGTAGAAGTCCTTAAGCTCTTGGCCAGTGGAAAGCGAAATAAGGAAGTAGCCCAAGGCTTGGATCTGAACGAAAAAACGGTCAGTACCTACAAAGCGCGTTTAATGCGTAAATTAAATGTGGACAACTTAGTGGATTTACTACAGCAGGCCAAAGCTTTGGAACTGTACTAGATATAGAATAACCAATCAAGAATAAAAAAGACTGATTTCCTGACAAATAGGACTTCAGTCTTTTTTTATTTATCCTATTCAGAAATCCTAAGAAAGAACCCTGTTGAGCTTTTTGTTCAACAATACATTGAGTTGTATATAGTTCATAATCTCTTCCATGGTTTCCATATTTCCTTCCTGATTATCCAAGGTGTTCTGCTGAAGGGAACCTATCCTCTTTTTTATCAAGTAACATCTAAGTGTTAAAATGGTTTCGCTCACCAACTGGGAAATACCTACTTTTTTATCTTTCGGATATATATCCTTTCGTTCCCACTGATGTAGAGCATACTTTTCCTCTTCCATTAAAATGGAAGAAATTTCCGTTGCCAGTTCTTGGTCCAAATTTGCTATAAAGGTGGTAATGGAAAAAATCTCCTTCTCATTAAGGTCTTCCATTAATCTATAATAGATATTTCTGAACTGCTCATTTGCCAACTCAATTTCATCGTCTTGTAAATCTAGATATATCTTTTCATATACTTTGGCATCCAGGGATTCAGGCTCCAGTTCCAAATCACCTTTTTCATTTTCCTTTAAAACAAGATCCTCGAATTGTTGGTCCAAATCCCCATAAAGCAGCAACATCTCTATAATCTTACGCTCCAGCTCATATTGCACATCTACCTTTTGTCGCTGTGGTTCGTTCTTGACCACATCAAAGGCCTGTTGCTCCTGCTTTACCTTTTTATTGGCGTCCGATACATCCTTTTTCCCAATCTGAGCCAAGGTATTGAATAGAACAGCCTCGGAAATATTCATGATCTGTGCGCACTCCTGTATATAAATTTCCTTCTGTATCCTATCTGGAATTTTAGAGATACTATTAACAATATCCCTAACCGTATCCGCTCTTTTAATAGGGTCGTTAGCAGCTTCCTCTACCAATAATGAAGCTTTGAACTGAATAAAGTCCTTGGAATTCTCCTGTAGGTAGAGCACCACATCCTCGTAATCATTGTTCTTGGAAAAACTATCCGGATCTTCCCCTTCCGGGAAAGTACACACTTTTACGTTCATCCCCTGTTCCAGAATAAGGTCTATCCCTCTTAGTGATGCCCGCAATCCGGCCGCATCCCCATCGAACAAAACCGTTATATTCTTGGTGAGCCTATTAATCAACCTTATTTGATCTGAGGTCAGGGCCGTACCACTGGAAGAAACTACATTGTGAATACCCCGTTGGTACATCTGAATAACATCTGTATACCCTTCTACCAAGTAACAATTATCTTCCTTGGCAATGGCCTGCTTGGCAAAGTATATACCATACAGCACCTTGCTTTTGTGGTATATATCGCTTTCCGGGGAGTTTAAGTATTTAGCCGCCTTTTTATCATTCGTCAATATTCTGCCTCCAAAACCTAGCACCCTACCGCTCATGCTGTGTATAGGAAACATAACACGCCCTTTAAACCGATCAAAGGTCTTTTTGTTATCCCTATCTGCAGCATCGTCCTTGACAATAGTAAGGCCTGTTTTCTCCAAATAATCCAATTGATACCCCTTACCAAGGGCCGCTTTGGTAAAACCGTCCCACTGATCCAAACAATACCCCAGATCAAACTTTTTGATGGTATCATCCGTAAATCCACGTTCCTTAAAATAACTTAAACCAATGGCCTTACCCTGCTCTCTTTCCCATAAGACCTCCGAAAAATATTTTTGGGCAAATTCAGAAACCAGATACATGCTCTCCCGTTCATTGGTCTGCTCTTTTTGTTCGTTGCTCAGCTCTGTTTCCTCAATTTCAATATTGTACTTTCTGGCCAAATATTTAATGGCCTCAGGATAGGAGAAATGCTCGTGCTCCATTAGGAAGGCAACGACGTTCCCTCCCTTGCCGCTACTAAAATCCTTCCATATCTGTTTTACCGGGGAGACCATGAAACTGGGACTTCGCTCATCGGTAAACGGACTTAATCCTTTGAAGTTGGAACCAGATTTTTTTAATTGTACAAAATCCCCGATCACCTCCTCCAAACGGGCAGTCTCATATACTTTGTCTATGGTGGATTTTGAAATCAATCTTTACATTTTTTTAGCAGGCTAAAGATAGTACTTTAAGGGCTGTTGAAAAAAGGAAAAGCCATGCTTGTAAAATAAATATTGGTTAAATTGCGATTTTCATTTAGATGTATAAACAAATAGGAAATGATATTATTTCTAGGAACAAAACCCGGAAAAACAACTTCAAAATTGCTACAAAACGTTGCTTGTCCCTATTGTGACAACAAAGGCACCTTAACAGCAGTAACAAGTACCACCTATTTCCACTTGTTTTGGATTTCCCTTTTTAGAGTGGGTACGCATACCATCATTAGCTGTTCCCATTGCAAAAAAACCTATTTTCAGGATGAATTTACGGAAGAAATGCAACGCAGTATTGAAACTGGAACAAGCTTGGAGCAAAAAAACTAAAATTACTTCAATTATCACGAACCAAAGTGCAGTCCCAAACCAATATTATACTTATCTACAATAGCAAAGATTTACTTTTTACGATCTACCACGTAATTTACCATAAGTTCAAGCGAACTTTTATATTCCGAATCTGGATAGGTATCCAATAGGTCCAATGCTTCTTCCTTATAGGCAAGCATCTTTTTTACGGCATATTCCAGGCCATCGTTGGCTTTTACAAAGGCAATGACTTCCTTGACCCGTTTTTTATCCTTGTTGTGGTTCTTAATAGAATTGATCAACCATTTTTTTTCGGTCTTGGAACATTTGTTAAGTACGTATATCAATGGCAAGGTCATTTTTTGTTCCTTTATATCGATCCCCGTAGGCTTGCCAATTCTTTCCTCCCCGTAATCGAACAGATCATCCTTGATTTGAAAGGCCATACCAATTA
Organism: Arenibacter sp. S6351L; assembly: GCF_023016025.1. Taxonomy (NCBI): domain Bacteria; kingdom Pseudomonadati; phylum Bacteroidota; class Flavobacteriia; order Flavobacteriales; family Flavobacteriaceae; genus Arenibacter; species Arenibacter sp. S6351L. The sequence continues at coordinate 24,470 of NZ_JALKBB010000034.1, forward strand.
ATTCGCCAAATTTTCTAAAAGTTTCCACATCCGGGGAATCAGGTTTAACGGAACAGGCACCCAAACTACAGCAAGCGGCGATCAAGGTTGCCGTCTTCTGCCTAATAATGTCGTAATACACCTCCTCTGTAATATCCAAGCGCCTCGCCTTCTCAATTTGCAGTAATTCTCCCTCGCTCATTTCACGCACAGCGACAGAAATAATCTTAAGAAGATCAAAATCCCCATTATCTATAGATAACAGAAGCCCTTTTGAAAGTAGATAGTCCCCTACCAAAACAGCAATTTTGTTTTTCCATAAGGCATTTACAGAGAAGAAGCCGCGACGTTTATTGCTATCGTCTACCACATCGTCGTGTACCAGGGTGGCGGTATGTATCAGTTCAATGACCGATGCCCCCCTATACGTCCTTTCGTTTACCTCCCCGTTATTCAACAGTTTGGCGGTAAGAAAAACGAACATTGGTCGCATCTGCTTCCCCTTTCGGTTAACGATATAGTAAGTAATCCTATTTAATAAGGCAACCTTGGAAGACATGGATTCATAAAACTTTTTTTCAAAAAGTTCCATTTCCTGATTAATCGGTTCCTTTATTTGGGATACAATTTTCAAGGGATAATTTAGGCTGTTTTGGATTGCTAGTTCAGTTGCGTAAAATTAGGTAAAAAAACATAGTAATTAACAGCCATAAATGGTAATGTAACCCTAAATTATAGATTTCAGCGAATTTGCAATAGGAATCGACAAAGAACAAAGTGGCCTTGCCCTATATTAGGTTTCCCTACGATTTATTTGCCAATTGCCCACAGGCAGCATCAATATCCTTGCCCCTAGAACGCCTAACGGTCACCGTTATGCCATTTTTTTCCAATGTTTCCACATACATTTCTATGGCGGCATTATTAGCTTGTTGAAATTCCCCGTCGTCTATTGGATTGTACTCGATAAGGTTAACCTTGGAGGGGGCAAACCTGCAGAAATCCACCAAGGCATTTGCATCTCTTTGAGTGTCATTAATACCTTGCCAAACCACGTATTCATAGGTAATCCTACTTTTTGTCTTTTGGTACCAATAGTCAAGTGCCTCCCTTAGATCGGCCAAGGTAAAAGTTGCATTGAAGGGCATTATGGAAGTCCTTATTTCATCTATGGCAGAATGCAAGGATACCGCCAATTTAAATTTTACTTCCTCGTCTGCCATTTTCCGTATCATTTTGGGCACACCTGAAGTGGATACGGTTATACGTTTGGGAGACATCCCCAATCCTTCCGGAGAGGTTATCTTATCAATGGCCTTAAGTACGTTGTTGTAATTCATCAACGGCTCTCCCATACCCATAAAAACAATATTGCTCAAAGGGCGGTCAAAATATAACCTACTCTCATTGTCAATGGCTACCACTTGGTCATAAATCTCGTCAGGATTTAGGTTTCTCATCCGCTTTAGTCGGGCAGTAGCACAAAATTTACAATCCAAACTACAGCCCACTTGGCTGGACACACAGGCGGTAGTCCTGGTTTTAGTAGGAATCAAAACAGATTCCACAATAAGATCATCGTGCAAACGAACCGCATTTTTAATGGTTCCGTCGCTACTGCGCTGCATTTGATCTACCTTTATATGGTTGATCACAAAATTATCCTCCAACATCTGCCTGGTTTCCTTGGAAATATTGGTCATATCCTCAAAGGTATGTGCCGATTTTTGCCACAACCATTCATAGACCTGGTTACCCCTAAAGGCCTTGTCTCCCTGGCTTTCAAAGAACGACCTAAGTTGTTCTTTGGTAAAAGCCCTTATATCCCTTTTGTTTTTTGCAACTTCCACTTTCTAAAGATAAATGATTCTATAAAAAAATCCCGCCATTCCAGAATTATCCTGGATACTGACGGGATCTTAGTATTATTTTTGGATACTTATATAATCAACATTGCATCCCCGTAAGAATAAAATTTATATCCTTCCAAAATAGCCTCCTTGTATGCCTTCTTCATTAAGTCGTGCCCCATAAAAGCTGAAACCATCATCAAGAGTGTAGATTTTGGCAAGTGAAAATTGGTCACCATAGCTGTGGCAATACTAAAATCGTATGGAGGAAACACAAACTTATTTGTCCATCCATCAAAAGTATTTAAAGTCTGCTGAGAAGATACCGCACTTTCCAAAGCCCTCATAGCTGTAGTACCTACAGCACATATTCTACGCTTCTTAACTTTGGCCGAGTTAACTATTTCGGTTGCCTTTTCATCTATGATCAATTCCTCACTATCCATCTTGTGCTTGGAAAGATCCTCTACTTCCACCGGATTAAAAGTCCCTAGACCTACATGAAGGGTAACCTCAGCAAAGTCGATTCCCTTTATTTCCAATCTTTTCAACAAATGCTTGGAAAAATGCAGACCAGCGGTAGGTGCTGCAACCGCACCTTCATGCTTTGCATAAATGGTTTGATATCTTTTTTCGTCTTCGGCCTCTACCTTACGTTTAATGTATTTTGGTAAAGGAGTTTCACCTAGTTCCTTTAATTTTCTTCTAAAATCGGTATAGGAACCATCATAAAGAAATCTTAGGGTTCTTCCACGAGAAGTGGTATTGTCTATTACTTCGGCCACTAGAGTTTCATCATCACCAAAATAAAGTTTGTTCCCAATTCTTATTTTTCGTGCCGGATCTACCAAAACATCCCAAAGACGTTGTTCCTCGTTTAGTTCACGTAATAAAAAAACCTCGATTCTAGCGCCGGTCTTTTCTTTATTACCATATAATCTTGCTGGAAAAACTTTGGTGTTATTAAGCACCATAACATCGCCCTCATCAAAATAGTCTATAAGATCCTTGAACATTTTGTGCTCAATTTTACCTGTATCCCTGTGAACCACCATTAATTTGGACTCATCTCTGTTCTCTGCCGGATATTCTGCCAATAATTCGTTTGGAAGTTCAAAATTGAAGTGCGATAATTTCATCTAGTATATTCCTTAAATTTAGATTAATGTTTAGCGGCTGCAAATATACGACTAAGCAAGGGGCGATGTCAAGTAAAACACCATTTAAATAAAAATCAAACAGTTTGCACCTTGAATTTCAGATTTTTCATATCCTCCCAAAAGTCTGGATATGACTTGGATACCACTTCCGCATCGTTCACGAACAGTGTAGTCTTGAGGGCCAATGGAGCAAAGGCCATGGCCATTCTATGATCGTTATAGGTATCAATTGCAATTTCCTTTTTTATTTCCTTGGAAGGCTCCAAAGTCAGAGTTTTGTCGGTAACGGATATGGATGCGCCCAACTTGGTCAATTCCGTCTTTAAAGCTTCCAGTCTATCGGTTTCCTTAATTTTAAGGGTATGTAGGCCCGTCATATGACATCCTACGCCCAAACCTAAACAAGTCACGGCAATGGTCTGCGCAATATCCGGTGCATTTGCCAGGTCCAAATTGAAGCTGGTATTATTGGGAGCTGCGTTTTTTTTCAAAATAACCTCGTGGCCATGAAAGCTGGTTTCCACTCCAAAATCCTTGTATATTTCCTTAAGGACACTATCCCCCTGAAGGCTGTTCTTATTATAGGCGGACAATGATATTTCCGTACCTATATCACAAAGTGCAGCTATACTATAAAAATAGGAGGCGGAACTCCAATCCGATTCTACCACTTGGATGGTAGGTTCAACTGTCGTTTTTGGCGATACCTTAATCGTATTCCCCTGAAAAGAACTGGTTACCCCAATTTGGGAAAGCAGACCCAAGGTCATTTTTATATATGGTACCGATGTAATTTTACCCACCAGCTCCAACTCAATTCCATTTTCAAGACTTGGGGCTATTAGAAGCAAGGCTGAAATATATTGACTACTAATATCGGCAGGTAGACTAACTTTATGCTTTGTCAACTTTTTACCCTTTATGGCAATAGGCGGATACCCTTCGTCCTTTAGATAACTTATTTCCGCACCCAGACTCCTCAATGCCTCCACCAATACTTTTATAGGCCTTTCTGTCATTCTTTTTGATCCTGTGAGGGTAACTTCTTTATTCTCCTGTGACGCAAAATAAGCGGTTAAAAAACGCATGGCCGTACCTGCGTGATGAATATCTACCACACCATTACTGATCTGCAACCCCTTTTGCATAACCTCCGCATCATCGGAATTGGAAAGGTTATCGATTTTTATAGAGGGAAACAAGGCCTGTAGCAACAACAATCTATTGGATTCACTTTTGGATCCGGTTATTTTTACTGTTGATTTTATTAGGGTTTCAGTAGGAGTAGATAAATGTAGCTTCAATTTATATGGAATTATTTAGACTTATTTGCTTAATTTTTTGTTTTGGAATGAATGCACAAAAACAAACGACAAATATAGCACTATTTCAGCTTTTTATTGTTGTGGTGGCGGTCATGATCGCGTTTGGTCTTAAGGTTTAATTTTTTATCAAAAGACTCCTGTAAGTTTATTCCCGTCTGATTGGCCAGACACAGTACCACAAAAAGCACATCTGCCAATTCTTCCCCTAAATCTTTATCCTTGTCCGACTCCTTTTCACTTTGCTCCCCATAACGCCTGGCAATTATTCTAGCCACCTCCCCTACTTCCTCTGTAAGTTGGGCCATATTGGTAAGTTCGTTAAAATAGCGTACTCCATGGGCCTTGATCCATTCGTCAACAGCTTCCTGTGCGTTTTCTATGTTCATTATTCTCTATTTTTTGTATCTATTTGAATGGTTACCGGCCCATCGTTAAGCAGCGCCACTTTCATGTCCGCTCCAAAAACACCAGTTCCAACCTTTTTTCCAAGATTTTTTTCCAATTGGGCCACAAAACTTTCATACAGGGGAATAGCAATCTCCGGTTTTGCAGCTTTTAAATAACTTGGCCTATTTCCTTTCTTTGTGGATGCATGTAACGTAAATTGACTAATTACCAAGGCCTCTCCCTCCTCCTGAAGCAGGGACAAATTCATAACTCCATCCCCATCATTAAAAATCCTAAGGTTTACAATTTTATTGGAAAGCCACTTAATATCATCGACTGTATCCGCATCCTCTATTCCCAAAAATATAAGTAGTCCGTTCGAAATTTTTGAGATTACTTTCCCATCTACCGTTACACTCGCAGTGGTTACCCTTTGTATTGTTGCACGCATTACTTTTCCCCGTAAATATCCATTCTATAATTCTCTTGTTCCCCGCTCAACATTTGCACATAACTCTTGTACCTGCTCCAAGCCACTTCATTATTCTCCAAGGCCTTCTTTACTGCACAATGGGGTTCATCCAAATGCAGGCAATTATTAAACTTGCATTCGCCTTTTAACTTAAAGAATTCTGGAAAATAATCCCCTATTTCCTCCTTCTCCATATCTACTATACCAAATCCTTTGATTCCAGGGGTATCGATAATCTTGGCCCCACATTCCAAATCGAACATTTCCGCGAAAGTGGTAGTGTGCTGCCCCTGCATATGCTGGGAGGATATTTTTTTGGTCTTCAAGTCCAATTGAGGCTCTATAGCATTGACCAAGGTGGATTTCCCCACTCCGGAATGCCCCGAAAACATACTTGTTTTTCCTATCATCAATTCCTTTACCTTATCCACATTTTTTCCGGTCTTGGCAGAAATCCCTATACACGTATAACCAATTTCCCTGTAAAGGTTTGCTAGATATTTTATCTCATCAAGTTCCTCTTCACTATAGGTATCAATCTTATTAAAAAGCAAAATAGCAGGAATATGGTATGCCTCGGAGGTCACCAAAAAACGATCTATAAAACTTGTAAAAGTGGGCGGATTGTTTAAGGTTACTATCAGGAAAACCTGATCCAAATTAGCAGCAATAATATGGGTTTGTTTGGATAGATTTACCGACTTTCTAATTATATAGTTCTTCCTATCCTTAATTTCGGTAATAATACCCTGGAAATTTTCATCGGCCCCATCCACGTCAAATACCACCACATCCCCAACGGAGACAGGATTGGTGCTCTTTATTCCCTTAAGCCGAAATTTCCCTTTGATCCGGCATTCGTAGAAAGCCCCTTCAGCGGTTCTTACGCTGTACCAACTTCCAGTAGATTTATATACGGTTCCTTCCATTAAAGAGTTCTGACATATTTGTTTACAAAGAAACAACTTTAGTTTTATACTAGCTTTTAAAATTCATCGTTGTTAAACAATCATAAATCATAAAAACACGAAAAATGAAAAACTTTCTGCTCATTGCTTGTCTAGTAATTACAGCCATTATGGATGTAAATGCCCAACAATTTAAAGTAATCACCAGTGTCGAATCCATAGTCCCCAGTGGCTTGGGAAGATCACGGCTCATTAGCGCCACAGAGGATAGGGATTATAAGGAATTCACCAGTGAACAAACTGATGAAGACAATACAAGAAATAAATCTGACCGAGGTGATATACGGGTGAAGAATTTTGAAGAAACCAAACTTTTAAATTTTTACAATATTGGAGGAATCAGATTCCAGAATATTGCTGCCAATGACGCCTTAATATCATCAAAAATAAATGCCATGGTGGCCGAAGGATGGGAACTGGCCTTTGTTACCAGTGCCGTTGAAAGCGATAGTGGCAAAGACGATGGTCAGGGCATTTTTATTACCCGATACATCTTTAAGAAATAATCTTCTAGGGCATCAAAAAAAACTAAACCCGGTCTATTTGGCCGGGTTTTATTTTTACAATCGTGTTTAAAAAAAAGTCGTACTAATCCATAATTTTCACCCTTCCACCAGCAAATGTATTCTTATTGACCGATTTTGGGTTTCCGTAAACGTACACATCCCCTCCAGCTTTGATATTAATATCTATTGCCTCCGAAGCAAACATTGCCGCCTCTCCGGCAGCCGTTATCTTAATACTGGCTTTCTCACTAAGAAGCGGTTTACCTTCAAAAACTCCCCCTGTATTTAAAACTACCTCCTGATTTATAGTTTTTCCCGAGGCCTCAACATTACCTCCGGTAACACATCTTACGACCAATTGGTGAACATCTAGTCCAACCTTTATTTTGGCCCCTTCCTGGGTCTTCAGTTCAATCTTTTCCTGGCTTAAGGTTTCGTTGACCGTAATTCTTGCGCCCTCATTTCCGTCAATTAGGTCTATATTTTTAAAATACACCTCCACAAAGGTGTTTTCTCCGTGAAACTTTTTATCCAGTTCCATCTTTATTTTAAGGACTCCTTTTTTATTTACAATCTGGATATCATCCACGTTATCCCCTTTTACCAAAACCTTATTCTCATTAGATTTAATAAGATTCACCTCTATCAAATCATAAACCTTTACCTCGTTAAAATCACCTACCGATTTATCAACTATTCGCTGGGAATACCCTATAAACGATAGACATACAAAACCAATTACCAAAACATTTTTCATTATCATTAATATTTTTATTAAACTTCCATTAAAGCATTTGGGGGAAACTTTGAACTATTAGTTCCATTCACTTGGTAAAGATGGTACAAAAGTAGATTTGTTACACTAAATTATACAAACAATTAACTTTATCAAATATCCGTCATCCAATTTTAACTGCATCCAGAATTTTCTTAAAGCAGGGGCACAACAAATAATTCGCCTGAAACCAAAAGAAAACATTGAACATAAAAAAAACCACGCCATTAGGCGTGGTTTTAACGGTATACCAATAAAATAGTTTATGAGTTGATAATCTTCTCTTGGTGATTTATGGATTCCTGGTGAATTGCCTTAAACATCTTTAAAACAAATTCCTCACTTAATCCTTTTGCTTCCCCTTCCAGGATCATGGCACCTAAAATCTGATTCCATCTGTTAGATTGCAAAACAGCAACATTTTTTTGCTTCTTTAATAACCCAATCCCATCAGAGATCTTCATTCTTTTACCTAGCATTTCTATCAACTGGCTATCAAGAACATCTATTTGCGCTCTCAGGTTACTAAGTTGACTAGTATACTCTGCTTCCGAATCCGACTCTTTTCTAATTTTCAAATCTCGCATAATCTGGATCAATTTGGCCGGAGTTACCTGTTGTGCGGCATCACTCCATGCGTTATCAGGATCGAAATGGGTTTCGATCATAAGACCATCAAAATTAAGATCCAAAGCAGTTTGCGAAACATCAAAAATCATTTCCCTATTCCCTGTGATGTGCGAAGGATCATTGATTAAAGGCAAATCAGGAAATTTATTTTGAAACTCGATCGCTAATTGCCATTCGGGAATGTTCCTATATTTTGTTTTTTCATAAGTAGAGAAACCTCTATGAATGGCACCTAAGTTTTTAACACCGGCGGTATATAATCTTTCGATTCCTCCTAGCCATAAAGCTAAATCCGGATTTACTGGATTCTTTACCAATACAATTTTATCCGTACCAGCCAAAGCATCTGCAATTTCTTGCATTATAAATGGACTTACGGTTGATCTTGCACCAATCCACAATAAATCAACATCATGCTCCAATGCCAATTTCACATGGGCAGCATTAGCTACTTCGGTACAAGTTTTCATACCGGTTTCCGCCTTAACTTTTTGCAACCACTTTAAACCTAAAGCTCCCACCCCTTCAAACATTCCAGGACGCGTTCTTGGTTTCCAGATACCAGCACGATAGTAATTTACATCGGTATCTTTTAACTCATTGGCAATTCGAAGCACCTGCTCCTCTGTTTCCGCACTACATGGCCCGGCAATTACTAACGGATGGTCCAATTTCATATCGTCCAACCATGTTCTCATTTCTTTTAAATTTTCCATTTCTATACTCTATTTTTTGTTAAGTGGTATTCCGTTTAATATTTCCTTTATTTTATTGGTACTATTCATTTCCTTATAGATGCCTTCATAATCATCGGCTATCAACATTGCTTTAAACTCCTTCAAATTCTGTATATATTCTCCCAAGGTTTCAACTACATTATCCTTGTTCTGCCTAAAAATTGGGGTCCACATGGCAGGTGAACTCTTTGCCAATCTAACAGTGCTTTCAAAACCACTGCCCGCCATATCAAAAATATCGCGTTCATTCCTTTCTTTCTCAATTACTGTCTTTCCCAGCATAAAGGAACTTATATGCGACAAATGTGAAACATAGGCAATGTGTTTATCATGTGCCTCCGGATTCATATACCGTATCCGCATCCCCAATTGCTGAAAAAGTTCCAATGCTTTTTCCTGTAATTTAAAGGCAGTTTTCTCTATTTCGCAAATGATATTGGTCTTTCCCATAAACAAACCTTCTATGGCCGCAGAGGGACCTGAAAATTCAGTTCCCGCAATAGGGTGGCAAGCAAGGAAATTTCTTCTCTTGGGATGGTTTTCCACAACATGGCAAATCAGGGACTTTGTAGATCCCACGTCAATTACCACCGCATCATCATTAATGGCATCCAATATTTTTGGTAGTTCCAGAACCATAACATCTACAGGAATCCCCACTATTACGAAATCGGCCTGGTTCAGTTGACCATAATCTGCCTTTTCATCGATCAAAGATAATGACAAAGCCTCATCCAAGTGTCCCTCATTGGCATCAATGCCATAAATTTTGGATTCCGGCCTATTGCGTTTAATATCCTTGGCCAGAGACCCTCCGATTAATCCGATACCAATTACAAATACATTCATCTTTTATTGTTAACAGAGAAAAAAATGCTAGAAAACAGTCAAAGAATTAACCAGTTATACTTTATCATTTTCCATTTCCTCTTTCCTATATTCTTATTTCATTTTCTTATTAAAACCTACCTATCGCTTCTTTAATCTTATCTGCCGTAACACACAATGAGAATCGAATATACCCCTCCCCATTTGAACCAAAAATAGTTCCAGGAGTAATAAAAATATTCTTGTCATAGAGCACCTCGTCAATGAACTTTTCAGAAGACGAAACCCCGGAAGGTAATTTGGCCCAAACGAACATCCCTACAGCATTTTTATCATACGTGCAATCCAGCTTATCCGCCAAAGCGAACATTAATTCCCGCCGCTCATGATACACCTTGTTTAATTCACTAAACCATGATTCACTACTGTTTAAAGCGGCGATGGCTCCCTTTTGGATCCCGTAGAACATCCCGGAATCCATATTGCTCTTTACCTTTAAAACGGCATTGATATGCTCACTGCTCCCTAGAACCATCCCAACTCGCCAACCTGCCATATTAAAGGTCTTGCTTAAGGAATTCAATTCCAAGGCCACATCCATAGCCCCCTCCATCTCCAAAATACTTATAGGGTTCTGGTTCAACACAAAACTATAGGGATTGTCATTAACCAATAAAATATCATTTTCTTGGGCAAAAGCTACAAGATCTGTCAATTGTTCCCTACTTGCCGTAGCACCTGTTGGCATATGTGGATAACTAGTCCACATCAACTTCACTTTTGTTAGGTCTTGCTGCTTCAATTCTTCCAAATCCGGAAACCAACCATTTTTACCTATCAGATCATAATACCTCGGCACTGCTCCAACCAAATTGGTTACCGACGTGTAAGTAGGATACCCAGGATTGGGAATCAACACCTCATCTCCAGGGTTCAAAAAGGCCAGACTAATGTGCATGATACCTTCCTTAGACCCCATCAAGGGCAATACTTCATTTTGTGGATTTACCGTTACCCCAAATTTGTTTTTATAGAAAGTTGCAAAGGCCTCCCTTAGCTCTGGCAAGCCCTGATAACTCTGGTATTGATGCGCCCCATCATGCGTCAATGCCTCTTTTACCGCATTCTGCACCTCGATGGATGGCTCCAAATCAGGACTTCCTATTCCCATATTTATAATAGGCCTTCCTTCCGCCATTAATCCCCTAACTTCCCTAAGCTTTTTAGAAAAGTAGTATTCTTCAACTGTATTTAATCTGTTTGCCGTAATCATAATACTCTGGCATTTTTATATTCTCCCAATACTTTAAATTCTTCGGCCATAATTTCCAATAAAGCCTTTGCTTTTTCAAAATGTTTATATTTTTCAAAAGTTACATCAACAAAGAAGGAATACTTCCAGGGCGTCTGAATTACCGGAAGGGATTGTATCTTAGTAAGGTTCAAGTTACAATCGCTCATCACATTCAAAATAGCAGCAAGACTACCTCGTTTATGATCAGTGATAAAACGCACCGATGCCTTATTAATTTCATTCTCCGGTAAAGCCTTATTTTGTGTCTTTACAATTATAAACCTAGTTGCGTTATCCTTTATGGTCTGTATTTCAGAATGTATAATTTCCAAATCGTACAATTCGGCAGCAACTTTTGGCGCAATGGCCGCTACCCCCATTAACTGATTTTCCTGGATTCTTTTTGCTGTCTCAGCAGTATCCACATCTTCCACCAGTTTGATGTGCCCGTAATTTTTAAAAAATTCATTACACTGCAGCAGTGCCATTGGATGGGAGCGAACCTCTTTTATATCATCAATGGTCTGCCCCTTTAAAGCCATCAGGTTATGATGTATATTTAAATATTGCTCCCCAATTATATGAAGGTTTTTATGGAAGACCAGGGCGTAGTTGGGTATAATGGACCCCGCAATGGAATTCTCTATGGCCATTACCCCCTTATCCGCTGTTTTATTGATCAAGTGATCTACCAAAATATCGAAGGATGAACATTCCACGAATGTAACATCATCGCCAAAATAATCCTTCGCCACCTGATGATGGTTAGAACCTTTAATACCTTGTATTGCAATTTTTAATTTCACCCCTTTTTTAATTATCTTTCGGCCTATCAGAGACTTACCGCTAAACTCCTTGGTAACCCCACTCCCTTTTCGAAAGTTATATCCAAAAAAAAAGTCCTGGTTTTCACAGGACTTTTATCTATATATATTTTAAAATATGCTAGAACAGTCCCTTACCTCCCTTAAAAAAGAAGTAAAAACTAAAACCGTTCCAGAAATATTGCTTTGTCATTTTTCTTGTAAAACTCCGGCTAAATTAATAATTAAATTTATAAAACAGCATTTACGCTAACATTTTTTTATTTAATTCAGTTTAAAGCAAAAAATAATACTGATTAAATCCCTAAATCGGTATATTTTTGCGAATTACGAAGAACAAATTAGAACAATTAACACTATCAACACCAAAAAATCGCCGTTGAAGGTCAAAATTTTATCATATCGATAATTAAAACTAGGTTTCACTAATTTGCATTATTTTTGATAAAAAAGTAAACGCATGTCCATCATAGCAAAAAACATTACCAAATTTTTTGGAAAACAAAAAGCACTGAACAAGGTTTCCTTTACCATAGAAAAAGGGGAAATAGTTGGCTTTTTAGGCCCCAATGGCGCAGGAAAATCCACTATGATGAAAATATTGACCACATATTACACCGCAGATGACGGACAAGCCGAGGTTAATTCATTTGATGTGCAAAGTGAGAAGAAAAATGTTCAAAAGAGCATTGGCTATCTACCCGAACACAATCCATTGTATTTGGACATGTACGTAAAGGAATATCTTGCATTTAATGCGGAAGTCTACAAAGTAAGTAAAAATAGGATCAACACAGTAATAGATCAGACCGGCCTTACACCGGAGGCGAACAAAAAGATAGGACAACTTTCCAAGGGCTATAGACAAAGGGTTGGATTGGCCGCGGCATTATTGCACGACCCGGAGGTTTTGATCCTTGACGAACCCACTACGGGTCTAGACCCCAATCAATTATTGGAAATCAGAAAATTGATCCGGGAAATTGGAAAAGAAAAGACCATTTTACTTTCCACACATATCATGAAAGAGGTTGAAGCTGTCTGTGACAGGGTATTGATTATAAATAAAGGAACTCTAGTGGCAGATAAAAAACTTTCAGAATTGCGCGACGGGCAGGACCAAGTTTTGGTGGTCGAATTCGATTTTAGAGTAGAAGAAGCCTTTCTAAATAAACTGCCCAATGTAATTTTAGTCAAAAATATTGGTGGTTTTGTTTACGAGATTACCTTTAACACTACCAAGGATATGCGCCCTGTGGTATTCGACTTTGCCCATGATAATCAATTGAAGACACTACAATTAAGTAGGAAAAACAAAAATCTGGAGAGCCTATTTACAGAGATGACCGTTTAAACCTAAAAATCATGAATACTTGGCAAAACCAATTCCTATAATTTTTGAATTATTGGGTTAAAAGCTTTTGAAGCCACTAGAACCTGATCTCCTACCCTTAAATCATTAGCTTCCGTACGGTCTGAAATCACCTTGATAATATCGTTACCGATAAGGACCGAAATTACATAAATAACATCCTCCTTCTCTATTTTCAAGACTTCCCCAGAGAACCTAAATTTGGCACTGGTCTTGTTAAGTCCAAAGAAATCGGCTGCAGTACCTTTCTTGATTACACGACCATTTTGAAGCTCAAATACACAATCCGATAATTTTACAATTTCCCCAATGTCATGACTTACCAATATAGTAGTTAGTTTGTATTTCTTGTGAACCCTCAAAAGATATTCCTGCAACTTTATCCGCATCTTCAAATCCAAGGCAGATAAAGGTTCGTCCAATATTAATATTTCAGGTCGCTGGACCAATGCCCTGGCCAATGCCACCCGTTGCTTTTGCCCCCCGGATAGGGTTTCAGGTTTTCTTTGCTCCAACTCGCCAAGCTCGGCAAATTCCAACAGCTCCCCTATTATGGTTCTATCTTGATTTTTCTGAAGGGCATATTCCAAATTTTGGCGAACGCTCATGTTCGGAAAGAGGGCATAATCCTGAAAGACATACCCTACCTTACGTAGTTGGGTTTTAAGATCAATATTTTTATGACTGTCAAACCATGTTGTTTCACCTACTTTTATTGTTCCGCTATCTGGCTTTAACAAACCACTTAGCATTCTTAAAGTAGAGGTTTTTCCCGCCCCGGATTCCCCAAATAAGGTAACAAATTGCCCCTTTTCAATAGTCAATTGCAAATCCAGGGCCATTATTGCACCGGCAGACTTCAATGTTTTTTTTAGGTTTAACCGTATCATTGGGCAAAGCGTTTAAAATATCCCCCATTGGTAAGATAAACCAGCAACAGAATTACAAAAGTTACGGAAAACAAAATTAATGAATAGCTATTGGCAGCAGCATAATTAAGTGCTTCCACTTCATCATATATGGCAATAGAGGCCACTTTGGTCTTTCCCGGCATATTCCCCCCAATCATAAGCACAACGCCAAACTCGCCAACTGTATGGGCAAAGGAAAGTACAATACCTGTTAGTAGGGAAGGCTTAATATTGGGCAACAAAATTTTTAGTAGTGTAGTCATTTTTGATTTCCCCATAGTATAGGAAGCTTCTTTTAGTGTAGAGGGCAGGGAGGAAAGTCCCGCTTGAATGGGTTGCACCATAAACGGCAAGCTATAAATGACCGAAGCCACTACCAAACCCTCAAAAGAAAATATAAGCCTGATCCCCAGCCATTCATTTAACCAACTTCCAAAGGCATTTTCAGGGCTAAAGGCCACCAGCATATAAAACCCCAATACGGTAGGTGGAAGCACCAATGGCATACTCACCAAGGTTTCCAAGACAGGCCTTATTTTGGATCTGGTACTCGACAGCCAATTGGCTATGGGAATTGAAATCACAAACAATATTGCCGTGGTAACCACCGCAAGTTTAAAGGTAAGGACCAAAGGTTGCCAATCCATTATGGTGCCAGTATTATCTCGTTCAATTTAACCATAATCATTACGTTCATCTTTTCAACCAATCCCATCTGCTTTACACTCATAGTACTTATAATAGCGATGACCTCCCCTATTGTGGTCTCCAAAACCAATCTACTCAACAAAACTCCCTCTTCCATACTAGTAATATTTCCAGTAATCCTATTCTCAATACTAATATCCAATTCCTTTTGGGTAGTGACCGCAACCTCCATTTCCTTAAACAAGACATTTACTTTATTGCCCTTTTTCATATAAGGGGCAGATTCAGGGGTATCTATGACCACCGACATAAATTTCTCACCGCTATCCACCTGAACACAAACAATGGACATGGTTCCATTGGTTTTAATGTCTGTTATATTACCCGGAAAATTATTCATCTACCAAATATCCAAATTCTTTTAATATCTCCTTGGCTTCAACTGAAAAAAGAAAGTGATAAAAACCCTGTGCTTCTTGTTTGGTGTCTTCTTTCCGATCTACAAGCACTACACCTTGACTAATGTTGGAGTAGAGCGATGGATTTATTGGAATCCAACTCCCTTTTCCTTTCATTTCTGGCGACAGTACTGTTGATAAAGCCGTAAACCCAATTTGTGCGGCTTGAGAAATAATGAATTGATCGGTCTGGCCAATACTTTCTCCGAAGACTAATTTAGGTCCTAAGATTTCATTAAGGCCATAATACTCCAAAACCTCTTTGGCAGCAACGCCGTAGGGGGCAGTTTTGGGATTTGCCAAAGCAATATGCTCTATAGCGGGATCGGTTAGGGCATCAATTGAAACGGGGGTATTCTCCACCATTGACCACAGCACCAATTTTCCTTTGGCATACACTTTTGGAATATTCCTTGCTTTCCCCCCAGCATAAACTACTTCCGGATATTTCATATTGGCGGCAATAAAAATGTCATAAGGTGCACCTTCCATAATCTGTGCGGTCAACTTGCCCGATGACCCAACAATTAATTCGAATTCTACTCCAGTTTTGTTGGTATAGGCATTCGCCAAAGCCTTCATGGCAGACTCCATATTGGCCGCGGTGGCAATTACAATTTTTTTATCGTGACTATCCTGACACCCTACAAATATGATGGTTAATAACATTGACCACAGCCATTGCCATTTGCATCCCTTAATTATACTTTTGCCGTTAAACATTTTTTATTGGATAAATTTTGATCGTCAAAAGAAAGAAGGATCAAGGTCTAATTAGATTACCTCCCCCGAAATAAGTTTACGCACACTTATCCAAAACATGTTCAATACAGCAGTAGAACCCGCGGACAGTTCTGATAGCAACAATAAATTTCTTTCAAAATTCTTCATCTCCCCACCGTCAAATCTTTCGTCGGATTCTGTAAAATAAGCCATATTCCAGTCACCAAAATTCCTACCATTGTTCTTGCCTTCCCACAATAATGTTACATCTCGGTGCCTTTTATCCTGTCTGATCTCCTCGAACAAGGATTGTATATGACTCTTTTCACCTTCAATTATTTGAACAAAGGAAAGTTTATGAAAAACTAGACAACCAGTAACACCTATGGCCTTGTTACGCTCACGGGAGGTTTCCAAAATGCCGCTAATAACTTCTTCTGAAATATCTTGGATTGCTTTGGAAGAATAAGACAGTTGGTACATTAAATCTATTTTGGAGCAAAATACAAAAATTCTGCAGTTTCACTAGTTTGCGCTACACTGTAAAATATACATTATGCCCATGAATAGCTGTTTTTACCTTTTATAGACAAATCAATCAGTCAACTGCGCATACTCCGTCCACGAACCATCATAAACCTTATTATCGTTCTTTAGGCTCATTTCGCTTGCCATTAGAACAATGCATGCTGTAACGCCGGATCCACAACTAAAAACCAACGGCCGCCCCTCCCCTTCCAAATCAGCAAAAACTTCTTTCAACTCGCCTAGGGATTTAAACTTTCCGTCCTTAAGAACAGTTTCATAAGGGATATTAATGGAGTTCGGAATATTCCCCCTTCTCAATTCCTTCCTTGGCTCCGGAACAAGCCCATTAAAGCGATCAGAGGAGCGGGCATCTATGACCAAGGCCTTTCTACTTTTCAGATTATTGCTTATACCTTCTAAGTCCACCACCATATCAGGATTGAAATCTGCTTTAAAATTGCCTGTATCAAACTTCATATCAACTACTTTTTCTGTTCTATATCCTGCCTTCTTCCATCCCGGAAAACCACCATCCAAAACCCTTATATTCTGATGACCCATAACTTTAAACATCCACCAGACCCTGGGGCTCAAATAAATTCCACGATCATCGTAGACTACAATCATACTGGATTTATTAATGCCCAATTTTCTACAGGAATTTTCAAATTGCCCTGGACTTGGAAGCGCATTGGGAAACGGATTTTTTTTATCACTAAAATCACCTTCAAGATCAAAAATACGGGCTCCTTTTATCCTAAGGTCATCTAATTCTGAAGATGCTGGATCATATCGTAAACGAGCATCCAAGATTATGATTTCGGGCATTTCCAAATTTTCATTCAGCCAAGCGGCAGACACTATCATACCATTCATTTCCATATATTTTAATCTACTGATATTTTCAAATACGCCATAACGGCCTCATCTCCCACTAGGGCATTCTTGGGCCTAGGATTATCCTTGCTAAAAACCATCAAATCTTCCGGGGGCAAAATAGTAACAAAATCTTCCTTATAACCCTCAGCGTACGGTATTTTGCCGGCATTTAGATCTAGGTGATGGTCAAAAAAATTGTAGAGAGCCGTTCTTTTATTATACCCGTAATCGTGCCTTTCGGCCGGTAGATGAACATTTTCCACTTTGTGTTCGGCATTATAAAGCGCATATACCTTTTGTATGTAAGGATACTCTATTCTTGGTGTGTTTCGCGTCCAATCGGAACCATCTGACACCAACAATAAAGGTCTTGGGGCGCAAAGGGCAGCTATTTCCACATTATTGGTTTGGTGGTCGGCACTTTTGTGTATTGGCATTCCACTCTCACAAACACATCCTCCAAAAAAGTGGGCAGAAACCTGTACCACAGGTGCCGCTACTTTTATTCGATCATCTATAGCCGTTAAAACAAAGGTTTGCGTACCGCCTCCAGAGGCACCTGTCATCCCTACACGTTCTGGATCCACATCCGGCCTGGAAAGCAAATACTCCAAGACCCGTTTACTATTCCAGGTCTGTAATAGCAAAGCTATCGGCATCTTGTGGTTTACCTGGGTACTTTCCGCATAACCCACCATGTCATAGGCAAAAACTACAGCCCCCATTCTGGCCAATGCAGCACAACGCCATTGAATGTAATCCGTATACCTTTTATCCTTCATATGACCATGCGGACTCAGGATGGCCGCGTACTTGCCATTTTCTTTTATAGGCCTATACAGGTTGCCCGTAACAAAGAAACCTGGAAAACTCTCTATAGCAATATTTTCTACAATATAACCCTCCATAACCCTGGTATTTCTAATAATGGGATTGAAATTACCCGTTATTTCCGGCATCTTGTCCAATTGCATACCCTCTATAATACCCTTCTTAATTCTTAAGGCCCTTTGTTCCCAGGATTCCAAGTCGTTCCATTCGGAGGCGAATTTTTTCATAACAATATTTGCCTCATCCTCGGTCCAATAACTGCCAACACACAACATGCTATCCTGACCATGGACCATTAAACCAAAAAATGAAATTGCAATAAGACCGAATAATTTTTTCATCTATTTCAAAAGTTAATAGTTGCTATTATAATTCATGAATTTCAGAACAACTCATAGGCAAGAATACTCCTTATATCTTCCAAAAAAAACCTCATTTCAGATACTTCCCCCAATTGATCCTGCTAACTAAAATACTGCTTTTCCTCCATTGTTTTCATTATTTTGATGTCAAGTTCAATTAAGCCCCTCCCCAACATCAACAAGCAACATCATTGATGTAGTGAATCTTTGGCCAGCCTGCTTATATCTATTTTCCCAATAGCCTATTCCCATATTTTTAAAATGATGCTGGTTTTTTTGGTAAATTGTGGAGCAACAACCAAAAACGTTCACATGCTTCAAAACCAAATTGCCAACAAAACATTAGCAATTATAATGACCTTGGGTTCCCTTTCCTCTTGCAAGGACCAACCAAAAACCAATATCGATTTCCTATCGCTTTCAGAACAGGATAAAAGAAATCCCGAATATGCCCTGTCCTCAATGGAGGTAGCGGAAGGATTAAATCTTGGGCTATTTGCTTCGGAACCTATGGTCACAAACCCTACCAACATGGCTATAGATGCCAAAGGCAGAATATGGGTTTGTGAAGCTAGGAATTACAGATTGTTTGCCAATCCGGATAATACATATGACGATAGCGGAGATCGAATCTTAATACTGGAGGACACCAATGGAGATGGCCAAGCGGACACTTCCAAGGTTTTCTACCAAGGAGAGGACATCAATGCCGCCTTGGGCATAGCCGTGCTGGGAAATAAAGTAATCATCTCCGTAAGTCCCAACGTTTTTATCTTTACGGATGAGGATGGGGATGATCTCCCGGATTCTAAAGAAATCCTGTTCCAAGGCATAGAAGGCGTAGACCACGATCATGGGGTACATGCTTTTGTCTTTGGTCCCGATGGCAGACTTTATTTCAACTTCGGTAATAATGGCAAACAACTATTGGACAAAAATAGTGATGTAGTTATGGACCTGCACGGCCAGGAAATTGTGGCCAATGGCAAGCCTTACCGGGAAGGGATGGCCTTTAGAATGAACATGGACGGAACCAATCTGGAAATCCTAGGGCATAATTTCAGAAACCCTTATGAAATTGCCATTGACTCCTATGGCGGTTTATGGCAATCCGATAATGACGATGATGGTAACCGGGGAACGCGGATAAACTATGTTATGGAATACGGCAATTATGGATATAAGGATTTGCTAACAGGTACCAGCTGGAGAGAAAGAAGAACGGGATGGGATAATGACATCCCCAAAAGACATTGGCATTTAAACGATCCGGGAACCGTCCCAAATATGCTTCAGACCGGATCGGGATCCCCTTGCGGCATGCTTGTATATGAAGACTATATGTTGCCACAAAAATTTCAAAATCATCCCATACACGCCGAACCCGGCCATAAT
Source organism: Arenibacter sp. S6351L (assembly GCF_023016025.1). Classification (NCBI taxonomy): domain Bacteria; kingdom Pseudomonadati; phylum Bacteroidota; class Flavobacteriia; order Flavobacteriales; family Flavobacteriaceae; genus Arenibacter; species Arenibacter sp. S6351L. The sequence goes on from NZ_JALKBB010000034.1 coordinate 44,312, forward strand.
GTAGTTCGTGCTTATATTGTAGACGAATCGAAGGCAGGTTATACGGCCAAAATTGAAAATCTGGTAAAAAGTAAAGATGATTGGTTTAGACCGGACGATGTTACCATTGCGCCAGATGGCTCTCTTTTTATTTCCGATTGGTATGATGGAGGCGTTGGCGGGCACAAGGCGGAAGACATAGCACGGGGAAGAATTTACCGATTGTCCACTGGCCAGGAATATAAAGCTATTGCTATAGACCCCAAGACCGAGGATGGAGCGGTTAAAGGACTACTTTCCGGAAACATGGACCTCTTTTATCAGTCGTGGCAAAAATTGCATTCCATGGGCGAAGCTGCCCAACCCCTTTTAACGAAATTAACAACCAAAGGAGGTATAGCCAAAGCCCGGGCATTGTGGATTGGGTTGTATATTCCTTCCAAAAGCAACGACTACATAGAAATGGCATTATCGGATGAAGACCCCAAATTTAGAATGCAGGGCATCCGAATGGCAAGGTTTAAAGGCAAAGAAAGTCTGGAGAAATACTTATCCCTCTTAGCAAATGATAAATCGCCACAAGTCCTAAGGGAAGCGGCTATTGCACTAAGGTTTATAGGCACAGAAGCAGCAGCAGAGCAATGGGCCAATTTGGCCGCTCAACATACTGCTGGCGATAGATGGTATTTGGAAGCACTGGGTATCGGGGCGGATAAATTCCCTGAGCTATATTTTAACGCTTGGAGAAACAGGGTTGGAGATAACTGGCAAAGTGAGGCCGGAAAAGAAATAGTTTGGCGTATCCGGGCCTTAGAATCGGTTCCGCTGTTGGTATCCCTAATTAAAGACCAAACTGTACCGCCTACCAAATTGGCTTCCTATTTTAGGGCCCTCGATTTTAAGGATCATCCCGATAAAGACAATTACCTAATGGACATGCTGACTTGGAACCACCCCCTTAAAAACCAAATTCAGGGATACGCAGTTGGGCAAATGGATGCCAAATTTGTGTATAGCTCACCCAAACATATTAAAATGGTCAAAGAAGTGCTTCCCAAAATTGAAGGAACACCAGAATGGATCATGACAATCAAAAACCTAGAGTTAAAGAACCAGAATGAGGCCTTGTTTCGAGTATTGGCCAACGGGTCCAACACAGATATTGGCAAGGAAGCCGCAAACCTTTTACTCAATAATAACGGCGCCACATTGATCGACACCTTCCTTCATTCCCAGGAACCTGAATCTTCCAAGATCGCCGTACTGGAAAGGCTAAATGGAATATCCAATCCAACCGCCATTGCAATGCTAAAGGAGAACATTACCTCCAAGAAATTAGGCCATGCACTTACCAGAAAAATGATTGAAACCCTGGGCAATACCGGATCCGGGCAAGAAGAACTATACCAAATGCTTAAGGAGGACAGATTGGCGGAAGAATACAAAACAACTACTGTATTAAAACTCATGAACAGTTGGAACAAGGAGATCAGAACCAACGCCCCTAAATTCCTAACCCCTCAAGGAGATGGAACATTGGACATTTCAAAATTGGTAGAACGTAAGGGCAATGCTACCCACGGCATGGAAGTTTACAGCACCTATTGCAGTTCCTGTCACTTGGCTGCTGGCTCAGGAATTGAATTTGGACCCGAATTGTCGGATATAGGCAATAAACTATCGAAGCAATTTTTATACTCCAATATTATTTATCCCAGTGCCGGAATCAATTTTGGTTTTGAAGGTTACTCTTTTAAAATGAAAGATGGGAAAACCTATACCGGATACATTTTAAGCAGGACAGAGGATGAAATAACCATAAAGATGATGGGAGGCGCCCAAAAGACCGTGGAATTGCAGGATATTGCAGAACAGGAAGCCCTGGAACAATCATTAATGACAGAAGGCTTGGCCAATATAATGCCGGAGACGGACTTAGTGGATTTGGTAGCCTATTTGGAGACCCTAAAGATAGCAACGGAGGAATAATAAATCTCCTTAGCAACATCGCAAGGAGATGTTTGTTGGGAGTGCCATTTACGTAATTCCAACGGTTTACCATCTACAAATACCCTAATCCAGCAATAAAATGTTTTAAAAAAAGCCATGCGAATGCATGGCTTTTTTTAAAACATTTTATTGCTGGATTAGAAACCTAATTGCTTCTTGACCTCTGGCAAAATATCCTTCCCCTTGGCTACGATAAGCCCACTACCTTGGGTAGCATCCATTACGTAGTCTATTCCTTGGGCAGCCGCCACAGACTCGATAGCTTTTTTGGCCTTTTCTGTGATAGGACCTAAAAGCTCACCTTGTTTCTTTTGTAATTCTTGTTGGGCAGTCTGTTGTGCCTCACCAATATTTTTTTCAAAACCTTGAAGTTCCAAAGCTCTTTTCTGATTTTCTTCTTCAGACTTTGAAGATGATTCATTTTTATATTGGGTATACTTATTTTGAAGTTCGGTCATGGAACTTTCAATATCCGCCCTATACGTTTCCTGTAATTTCTTAAGTTCCGCTTCGGCTGCTTTCATCTCCGGCATTTCAGACAACAATTTCTGTACATCTATATGTGCAATTTTTGCCTGTGCATTAACAAAACTAGTAGCTGCTACGAACAAAACTATGGCTACTGCTATTTTTTTAATTTGTTTCATGATTTTAATTAATGTTTGAGTGTTAATTTAAAGATTTAGTTATATAAATGTAATTTGGTTTAAGCTTAATTTAATATTATTGATTGTCCTTTGTACTATCCTCTTCTTCAGAGTCATTTTTACCATTTCTTTCCTCTAATTCCTTCTTTCTTTTGGCCTCCCTTTCTTCCAACAACTTTTTCCTTCTTTCTTCGTACGCCTTTTTACGTTCTTCGCGAATCCTGAGCTGTTCTGCCCGGTTTTCCTCTGCTGTCTTGGTCCTCGCCTCTTCCGCCTGCTTTGCCCTCTCCTGACGCTCTAAAATAGCATCACTTATATTTTCTTCCGTTTCCTCATCCTCTATATCTTCGAAACTACTTCTTGCATTTTGCCTATTCTTAGGTGCGCTTATTTTTCTAGTCCTCGAAATCCCCCTCAAAACAAGATCGCTAATATCGTGTCTTTTCTCGGAATACAACATTACAACATCTGCCGATTTATCAAAAATAAAATCATATTTTTTATTTGCACCAATTTTCTGCACTTCATTGAAAACCTGATCCTGAATTGGCTGTATCAATCTTCTTTTCTGAAGCACCAGATCTCCTTCCGGACCAAATCTATCCTGTTGATAATCGAACATCTCCTTTTCCAAAATTTGGATCTCTTCCTGTCTCTCGGAAATCAACTCCTCTGTCAACAGCACTTTCTCCGCCATTAAATCCTTCTTCATCTGATCAATAATCCCCTTCTCCTTATCCAGCTCCAATTTCCATTTCTGCACTTTGGCCGCCAATTGCTCATTGGCCTCCCTGTACTCCTCTACATTCTCCAGGATATATTCCATATCCACATAACCTATCCTAATGGACCTTTGTGCCGAAATAGTAGCTACAAACATAGTTGCCGCCAGAAACAAAAGTACTTTTGATTTAATTCCCATGCTATCTTCTTTTTATACTATAGAAAATATCGTGCCAAAATAACTAAATATTTTAGAATGAACCATTTAACATATAAAACAATTGCACATTTCTATATATTAAAACTGTTGTCCAATGATGAAGTGGGTTTGCCAACCGCTAGGTCCGGATGAATTGGGGTTATAATCTTGATCAAATCCATATCCAAAATCAATTCCCAATAATCCAAATGCTGGCATAAAAATACGTAGTCCCACTCCGGCAGATCTTTTTAACTCAAACGGATTAAAGTCTTGAAAATTGTTGAAGGCGTTCCCTGCCTCTAAAAATACCTGCCCGTAAATGGAAGCAGACGGTTTTAGCGTCAAAGGATATCTAAGCTCCAAGGAATATTTATTATACACAACTCCACCGTCCTGTACTTGTCCACCACTTAATGGATCTGTACTATAAGGTGTTAAGGATTGATTCTCATAACCTCTTAAAGAAATAACATCCCTGCCGTCCAATGTGTAGGAACCCATACCGTCACCCCCAACATAAAATCTTTCGAATGGAACCTTTCCTACATCTTCGTTATAAGTTCCCAAAAATCCAAATTCGGCATTGGTCCTTAAAACCAATTTGTCTACCAAGGTGGTATACCAATCACCTTTAAAGTTAACCTTGTAGAATTCCAGCCACCTAAAGCGTTCTTGATCTATGCGCTCTATTTCATCACTATCCAACTCCTCAATGGCTACTTCCTGATCTTCATTGAGTTGCTTATAGTCTATATTATTGAACAAAGAAAAAGGAGGGGTAAATTTGGCTGTAAGGGCAAAATTGGATCCCGATCTTGGATAAATACGACCACCACCGGTAGCATCCCTAGAGATTCCAAGGGTGTATGCTATGGAGTTCGATTTTCCGTTCCCGAAATTGAAAAGCCCTAAATTATAATCCTGGAAATTGTATAACTGATACCCCAAAGAGTGGGAAATGGTAAAGAAATCATCTGGCCATTGTACCCTTTTTGCCAGCCCTGCCGAAATTCCAGTGATGGAAAACTGCTTGCTTTTATCTGGTTTGTTACTTACATAAGGGTTATAATAAAACTGTTGTGTTCTGGACAAGGACATATTGAACCTTACCGGTTTTTTACCTCCCAACCAAGGCTCGGAGAAATTTAAACTATACACCCTATAGGTCCTACTGGCTTGCAAACGCAGGGCAAAGGTTTGCCCATCCCCCATGGGGACCGGCTTATAAGCCTCCCCTTTAAATAAATTTTTCATGGAGAAGTTACTAAAGGACAGTCCCAATGTACCAATGAAACCACCTCCTCCATAACCACCCTGGAGCTCTATCTGGCTGGAGCCAGCTTCCACCAAGTTATATGCGATATCCACTGTTCCTGCATTTGGATCAGGATTTTGGATATCCGGCTTTATCTGTTCCGCATCAAAGAATCCCAATTGTCCCAATTCCCTAATACTTCTAATGATGTCCGATTTATTATAACGTTGGCCAGGCCTTGTACGCAGTTCCCTAAAAATAACGTGGTCATTGGTCTTATCATTACCAATTACGGTAACGTGATCTAGAAAGGTCTCTTTACCTTCAATAATTCTAATTTCAAAATTGATGGTATCATTCTCCGCAGAAATCTCCACAGGGTTTATACTGGAGAACAAATAACCGTTATTTTGATATAAATTGGTGAGGTCCTCTGCATCTGGCTTCGTGTCATCCGCTATACGTTTGCGCAACAAAACCCCATTATAGGTATCTCCCTTTTTAACTCCCAGAACCTGTCCAAGTTGACGGTCCGTATAAATCGTATTTCCAACAAAATCTATATCACCAAAATAATACTTGTTCCCTTCTTCTACCTTGATCTTCACATCGATAAGATCGTCGGAAACCTTTACAAAAGTATCCGAAATAATACGGGCATCCCTAAAACCTTTTTCGGCATATTTGTCCACAAGGGAAACCAGATCCGTTTTATAATCTTCCTGTATATATTTGGACTTCTTCCAGAAACGGTAGAATTTTCTTTTCTTGGTCTTTTTCATGGCCTTGCTAAGCTGTTTGTTGGACAACTGCTCGTTACCTTCAAAGACAATATTGTTGATCTTAACCTTATCTCCCTGTTTAACATTTATGACCATAGCCTGTGTATTGGCATCGGTCGTATCCTTTGCCGTAGCAATGGTAACCTTGGCGTTAAGATATCCTTTCTTTTTGTATTTGTTCTGGATATAATTCTTGGAATTGGCGATCAAACTCTCGGTTATCTTTTTACCCTTTTTAAGATCGGTATCCTTTAAGATTTCATCTATCTTTCTTTTTTTAACACCATAAACGGTTACATTGGAAAGAGTTGGCCTCTCAATTATATTAAGTTCAAGAAATACATTCTCACCTTCAATATTGGTAATATAGAAGCTTATGTCCGTAAACAGTTCCAATCCCCATAATTTATTGATGACGGCGCTAATTTCATCGCCGGGAACGGTAATGGGCTGCCCTATCCTTAAACCCGTGTAGGTCTTTACAGTCTGTTCGTTGTAACTTTGCAATCCGGTAACTTCCAATCCTCCAAGTATATACCGTTTACCATCTTCATAGGAAGTATCCTGCGCCGAGATAACTGTAGTAAAAATTAAGAATAAAAGTGTAATAAAAAGTTCAAGGGACATGAACCTTTTCATGTCGCTAGGTGAGTTGTTCGCTAGTTTTTCCAAATCTTCGTTCTCTGTTCTGGTAATTTTTAATGGCTTCCAATAAATGCTGTTCCGAAAAATCCGGCCAAAATACATCAATAAAATACAATTCCGCATATGCAATTTGCCATAGTAAGAAATTACTGATCCTATGCTCTCCACTGGTACGGATCAACAAGTCTACATCTGGTAAATTTTGCGTGTAAAGATGGTTATTAATAATGGTTTCGTCAATATTTTCGGGAGAAATTATATTATTTTTAACTTTGACACATATCTGTTGTACGGCATTTTTTATCTCTTCCCGAGACCCATAACTAAGGGCAAGCGTCAAGGTCATACCGGTATTGGCACTAGTTTTCTCCATTACATCCAACAATTCCTTATGCGCACTATTTGGCAAGGAAGCTATATTACCAATGGTATTTAACTTAATATTATTATTATTCAAGGTTTTCAGTTCCTTTTTAAGGGAAGAAACCAATAACCGCATTAAAGTATCCACTTCCAATTTGGGCCTGTTCCAATTCTCGGTGGAAAAAGTGTACAAAGTAAGAAACTCCAAACCAATTCTAGCACAGTCCTCCACAGTTCTTCTAACGGTCTTCACCCCTTGCTCATGGCCAAAGACCCTTAATTTTCCTTTTTCTTTTGCCCATCTACCATTACCATCCATAATTATGGCTAAGTGTCTTGGCAATGATTTCATCTTTAATTCTTCCAAACTATTATTTTTAACACTACTGAAAACAATCCTGGCAAGGTTTTCTTCCAAAGGTATACGTTAGCGTAACCCCGGAGAACACATACCAATCATCACTAAAAATATTTCCAAATCTAAATTCTTCATAATTGGAACCTTCAGGATTACTGGCATCCAAATTATCCGTAAAGGTATATCTGGCCCCTATTTCAGCTCCAACAATAAAAAACTGACTAATTCTTAATTTAGCTCCGACCGTCATAGGCACAGCAAATGATCCATCTTTCTGTCCAACATCCTGCAATTGCGCCGCATCAAAATAATGGTATCCATATCTAAAATACGTAACACCAGTATATAGATATGGTGTAAAGGCCGGTCCCAAACGATGTAAATTATATTCCACAAAATTAAACTCCAAACCTGCGGAAGCCTCCAGAACATTATTGTCCATTATAAAATTCCGTTGTTGTCGGGACGGTATGTCCGATTTGGAATCATCCGCTGTAAATTCTCCATAAATAATACTGGCCCTCCAAGCATAGCGTTTACTCTTGTTCCATTTAAACAAACCACCAAATGCAGGACCCGAAGGTAAAATAAAATTAGACCTCCCAACATCCCCAATATTATTGGTACCACCTGCAAATAGGCCAATCTCGTATGTTTGTCCCTTTATTTCATTAAAAATGAAAAGAAGAATTGCCGCAAAAAATAACCTCATTATTTATAAAAGTTTGCAAATATAACAATTTCAGCAGTTTAGACTAGTAAATTATTACATTCATGTTCTCACTTGATAAACAGATTTTGTTCCTTTTTATTGTCGCCCAAAAACAATCAATTACGCTTGTCTTCGCCCCACAATAATTTATTTCGTAGTGTTTTTAGAAAACTTTCGGAAGTATATTCGATCATTTTAATGGTAAATGGAGCTTTTTTAATAAAAATCTCCTTGCCGCTGGTCACGGTAGCTATCCTGGAATCCAAAGACACCAAATGACTTTCTTCCCTCCCGGAAACCTTGAGCCTAATAACGGTATCATCCGAAATTACCAAAGGTCTTGCATTTAGGTTATGGGGTGCAATAGGAGTAAGTATCAATGATTTTGCAGTAGGGGCAATTACAGGACCACCACAGCTAAGTGAATACCCGGTAGATCCGGTGGGCGTTGCCACAATTAACCCATCTGCCCAATAGGATGTTAGGTATTCATCGTTCAAATGTGTTTCTACAGTAATCATGGAAGTGGTATCCTTCCTGCTCACCGTAATCTCATTCAACGCAAAGTTCAATATCTTAAATTCAGGAATATCGGATTGTGCACTTACCTCCACCAGACTGCGCTCTACAATGGTATATGCCCCCGAAACGAATTCCTTTACTACCTTGCGCACATCTTCTTTTCTAAATGTGGATAAAAATCCCAGTCTGCCCGTATTTACTCCTACAATAGGTATTCCTAGGTCACGAACATAGGTCGTAGCCCTTAAGATGGTGCCATCGCCACCAAAACTCACAAACATATCAAAATGGGCGTCAAGGCCATTAGAGTCCGTAAATATGGGGAATTCGCCCACATTACGTTTGGCCATAATTAAACTGTAAAACTCTTTTTCAAAGTAGATTTCAGCATTTTCTTTATGAAGTTCATCCAATAACTCCACAATGTAATCCAAAACGTTATTCTGGCAAGTAAGTCCGTAAATGGCAACTTTCATAGGAGTTAAACATTTAGATATTTATCCAAATAATCAGATCTCTGTTTTAAATCCTCTATAAATTGATCGTCGTTATTACCGTAGAGTATGGTGTAGTTATACCTTCTGAAAGACTGTATAATTTCATTTAAATGTGTTGTACCTATTTTAATAGTGATCTGAATAACGTCGTTTCGGATATCCGTAATAAACCCGCCAATCAATTTAACATTGTTACTTTCCACTATTTGGGCAATTTCGCTAAAGGAGTAATCCTTTAAACCCTTTGCCAAGACGAGGATTCCACCTGGTTCTGTAAAAAATGGCGTATCTATAAACTCATCAACAATATCTATAAGGTCGTAATACCCTAAAACAAGGCCATTATCATCCAAGACGGGCAAAAGGTTTGCCTCGTTCTTTGAAAATATTTCCAGGACATCCAGCCAAGAAGTTTCCTTTCTAACAAAAAAAGTTTCCAGGTTATACCGATAATCCTCTATCCTCTTGTCCTTTTCATAATTATCAAGATCATTTTCACCCAAAACCCCAATAAAAACATTCCCTTCTACCACTGCAACATGGGAATAGGTAGATTCATTAAAGAATTTGATCACTTTTTTCAAGGAATCACCCACTTTAAAAATCGGCAATGTGACAATTATGTTATTTTGAATGTTCATAACTTCATATTATAACGCAAAATACTAATAAAAATTTCTAAGAACCCGAATCTTCCAAAGTATTATTTACAAAAAGACCTAGCTTTTGCGAGCTGTTAAAAAACAATCCCGATAAATTATCAATACTCCAAAACCTTTCTATTCCAAAAGCCCTCAAAAACCACTTAAACCCAGTTGTCTATATTTTTTCACAATGGTTTAACCGAGCTTGAAAAACGAATTCTTCATAATAAAAACAGCAAAAGGTATGCCTAATTTGTATTTTTGCTTTTTAAACATACCAAAATCCTATGACAAAGCTTAGCGTTAATGTAAATAAAATTGCAACATTAAGAAATTCACGTGGAGGAAATGTACCCGACCTGTTAAAAGTGGCCAAAGATATTGAAGATTTTGGAGCTGAAGGCATCACCATACACCCAAGACCTGATGAAAGACATATAAAATACCAAGATGCAAGGGACTTAAAGAAATTGGTCCGCACCGAATTCAACATAGAAGGAAATCCCATACAATCTTTTATGGATTTGGTTTTGGAGGTAAAACCCACACAAGTCACCCTAGTCCCCGATGCTGTTAACGCCATTACGTCCAACGCCGGATGGGACACCATAAAACACAGGGATTTTCTAAAGGAAGTAATATCCACGTTTAAAGACAACGGAATAAGAACTTCTATTTTTGTGGACGCCAATATTGAAATGGTCAAAGGTGCCGCATTGACAGGTGCCGACCGCATTGAACTATATACCGAAAGCTATGCACACGAATATGCCAAAGGAAACAAGAAGGGGGTTGTAGCTTTTACGGAAGCTGCCAAAACAGCCCATCAATTAGGATTGGGCATAAATGCAGGACACGACCTTAGTTTGGATAACATAAAATATTTCAAAGAAAACATACCCCACTTGCTGGAAGTTTCCATTGGTCATGCCCTAATATGCGAATCCCTGTATCTAGGCCTGGAAAATGTAATTAATATGTACCTAAACAAATTAAAATAATGCCGGTATTGCATTCCAATATTTTAGGGGAAGGACAACCTATTATTATACTACATGGTTTTTTGGGCATGTCCGACAATTGGAAATCCATGGGCTCCAAATATGCCGAAGAAGGCTTTCAAGTACACTTACTGGATTTGCGCAACCATGGAAAAAGTTTTCACTCCACCGAGTTCAATTATGATTTATTGGCAGAAGATGTAAAACATTACATGGACTACCACCATTTGGGAGACGCCATTATTCTTGGACATTCCATGGGAGGAAAAACGGCCATGCTTTTCGCCTGCCGCTATCCCCAATTAACAAAAAAGTTAATTGTAGCAGATATTGCCCCCAAATTTTATCCACCCCATCACCAGGATATAATTAACGGTCTAAACGCCTTGGATATTAAAAATATTAGCTCTCGAAATGACGCGGATGAACAATTGTCCAAATACATCAAAAACGTAGGGATCCGTCAGTTTTTGCTAAAGAATTTGTATTGGGCAGAAAAGGGGGTATTGGGTTTCCGCTTCAATCTTGAAGTTTTAAGTGAAAAAATGGAAGAAATTGGCGAAAATATAGGATCTACGGACACTTACACAGGACCAACACTTTTTTTAAGGGGAGACAGATCGGAGTATATTACCCCAAATGATTTATCGGTTATAAAAAGGCATTTCCCTTTGGCCACGGTCGAAACAATAGACAAGGCCGGACACTGGCTTCATGCGGAGAATCCAACCCAATTTTTTGAAAAATCTATTCTATTTATCAAATAGACAATTCCTTTTTTACTTAATAAAATTTGCAGGGAAATTCTATACCCATTCGTAAAAACCATGAATATTACCCCCTCAACAGACAAAATAATTGTTTACTTTTAAAGGGATAATTTCATTGAAAAAACATTCCATTAACCAAAAAAAGTAAAACATGAACCTGATTTTAAGAATTCTCCTGAGTGCCATAGCAGTGGTTATTTTAGCAAAAATACTGCCCGGGGTGGGTGTGGACTCGTATACCACCGCCATTATTGTAGCCATTGTTCTAAGTTTGCTGAATTTTATTGTAAAACCCATCCTGGTCATCCTAACCTTGCCGGTCACTATCCTTACCTTAGGGTTGTTCCTGCTCATAATCAACGCTATAATTATCCTTTTGGGCGACTACTTTATTGATGGCTTTCATGTAAATAATATTTGGTGGGCATTGCTTTTTAGCCTTTTGCTTTCCTTTCTGCAATCTATATTTTATTCATTTCTAAATGATGACAAAAATATCTAGGGTACCTTTTTGACATTCAGTAATTTAAAAACTTGTTGGAGATTAGAAAATGTACTACTTTTGCATCCCATTTTATTTTAGTAAAATTAGATATAGAAATGAACATCACTAAAGAGCAGATTGACGAATTAAATGCAGTAGTAAAAGTTGCGGTAACCAAGGACGATTACTTCGATAAGGTAGAAACAATCTTAAAGGACTACAGAAAACAAGCAAATATACCAGGTTTCAGAAAAGGTCAGGTGCCCATGGGATTGATCAAGAAACAATACGGAAAAGCCGTTTTGGTAGATGAGGTAAACAAACTGTTACAAGACAATCTCAACAAATATCTTACAGAAGAAAAATTGGATGTTCTAGGAAATCCACTTCCAAAACAACAGGACAACTTTAACTGGGATTCTGAAGAATTTGCATTTGAATTTGAATTGGGACTTGCCCCTAATTTTAATGTAGACCTTAAGTCGAAAAAAGCCATAACGCACTACAAAATTGTTGCCGACAAAAAAATGGTCGATGAGCAGGTGGAGCGTATTCAAAAGCAATACGGAAAATTGATCAACAAGACCGAAGTTGGAAAAAAGGATGATGTAAACGGTGTTTTTAAGAACGAGGCAGAGGAAATAGACAATAAGACGGTAATCGAGATCGAAAAAATAAAAAGCAAAAAAGCATTGGACAGTCTTTTGGGCAAAAAAGTGGGCGATGTAGTTACCTTAAACACAAAGGGATTGTTCAAAGAGGATTATTTATTGGGCAGTTCTTTGGGTATCGATGGTGAAAAATCCGAAAAATTGGATATCGAAGTTACTTTCACCATTGAGGAAATTAACGAAAAAGAACCAGCAAAATTGGATCAGGAACTTTTCGACAAGTTGTTCGGGAAGGATGTTGTTACCTCTGAAAAAGAGCTTAAAGAACGAATCAAGGAAGATTCGGAAAAGCAATTTGAGCAACAGTCCGATCAGAAATTATTAAATGATGTTACAGAACATTTTATAGACAACATCAAATTTGACCTTCCTACGGAATTTTTGACCAAATGGATTCAGATGACCGGGGAAAAACAATTGACCGAGGAAGAAGCGAACGAAGAATTTGAAAAATCGGAAAAAGGCCTGCGTTACCAACTAATTGAAGGCAAGATTATTCAAGAAAGCGGTATTCAGATACAGTTTGATGAGCTAAAAGAATTTGCAAAAGGCTTTATTAAGCAACAAATGGCGCAATTTGGTCAGTTGGACCCTAAAGAGGAGGAGTTGGATAATATTGCCGCAAGGGTACTTTCCAACCAAGATGAGGTAAAACGTCTTTCAGAACAATTGATGAGCCAAAAGCTTTTGACCCTTTATAAGGAAAAGGCAAATTTAAAAACGAAAGAAGTTACTTACGAAGACTTTGTTAAGGAAGTATACGGGTAATTCAAATTAGTTGAACCTTACATTTTAAATACGCTTCGATAGGAGCCAATAAAATAAAGTTTCGCTAAAAATAAGTATATTTACAGTGTCGAAGAGTTGATTTTCGACACTTTTTTTATCTTATAAAACTATTGATTAAAATATGGATTACGGGAAAGAATTCAAAAACTATGCTATTAAACATCAGGGAATAAATAGCATGTATTACGATACTATTTTAAGTAGTATGTACCCCACCAACCTTACTCCAAACATTATTGAAGAAAGACAGCTAAATGCAGTAGCAATGGATGTTTTTTCGCGATTAATGATGGACCGGATCATTTTTCTCGGAACAGGGATCAATGACCAAGTTGCCAACATTGTACAAGCACAGTTATTATTTTTGGAAAGCACGGATGCTTCCAAGGACATACAGATATATATCAATTCCCCAGGTGGAAGTGTTTATGCCGGTTTGGGAATCTATGACACCATGCAGTTCATTAAACCCGATGTGGCTACAATATGCACAGGAATGGCTGCCTCTATGGGAGCCGTACTCCTATGTGCCGGAGCAAAAGGAAAGCGTAGTGGACTGACCCATTCCAGGGTAATGATCCATCAACCACTTGGCGGCGCACAGGGCCAGGCCAGTGATATTGAAATTACAGCCAGAGAGATCCTAAAACTTAAAGACGAATTGTACCAAATCATTGCACAACATTCTGGACAACCCCTTGAAAAAGTAAGTGACGATAGTGATAGGGATTACTGGATGAAAGCAGACGAAGCCAAGGAATATGGCATGATCGATGAGATCTTGGTAAGGGATAAGGACTAGAGACGACTAAAAGATTCGAAAAATCCGGGTTCCATTCTGTACGGATGCACCAAAGTGTGGATTATTTCGTTACTATTATTGAAAGTGATAAAATGATATGGCAAAAGAAAATTTAGAATGCTCTTTTTGTGGTAGAAAGAAACCAGAAACCAATCTATTGATTGCAGGTCTTGATGCGCATATATGCGATCGTTGTATAGAGCAGGCACACGGTATTGTCGCCGAAGAATCCAAACAGACCAAAAACAATGATCTTTCCTCCGAATTAACATTGAAGAAACCTTTGGAAATAAAGGAATTTTTGGACACCTATATTATTGGCCAGGACCGTACCAAAAAAGTAATGTCCGTTGCTGTGTACAACCATTACAAAAGACTTCTACAACCAAAAAGCAAGGAAGACGATATAGAGATCCAAAAGAGTAATATTGTAATGGTAGGCCAAACCGGGACCGGAAAGACCCTTATGGCTAAAACCATTGCCAAGATGCTCAATGTACCTTTGGCCATTGTTGACGCTACCGTACTTACTGAAGCCGGTTATGTTGGGGAGGATGTAGAAAGTATACTTACCCGCCTATTGCAGGCAGCAGATTACAATTTGGAAAAGGCAGAACGCGGTATCGTCTTTATAGATGAAATTGATAAGATTGCACGTAAGAGCGACAATCCTTCAATTACTCGCGATGTATCAGGGGAAGGAGTTCAACAAGGACTTCTTAAACTATTGGAGGGAACAGTGGTTAATGTTCCGCCCAAAGGAGGTAGAAAGCACCCAGATCAAAAATTTATAGAAGTAAATACAGAAAATATTCTATTCATTGCCGGAGGTGCCTTTGATGGAATTGAAAGGCATATCACCAAAAGGCTGAACATGCAGGCTGTAGGCTATAGCGCATCCAAAGCTGAAGAAAAGGTAGACAACGAAAATATTCTACAATACATTGTACCTAAGGATTTAAAGGACTTTGGATTAATACCAGAGATTATTGGTAGACTACCTGTACTCACCCATATGAATCCATTGGACAAGGAAACCCTAAGGGCCATTTTAACAGAGCCCAAGAATGCCATAATTAAACAATATGAAAAATTGTTTAAGATGGATGGAATTTCCTTTAAGATTACGGAACAGGCGTTGGACTATATTGTAGAAAAGGCCATAGAATATAAGCTGGGAGCAAGAGGTTTGCGCTCCTTATGTGAAGCCATTTTCACAGACGCAATGTTCGAATTCCCAAGTTCTAACGAAAAGGAGTTTAAGGTAACAAAACCTTATGCCGAAGAGAAATTATCCTTTGAAACCATTAAAAAGTTAAAAGCAGTCTCTTAAGACTGCTTTTAACTTTTATAAAACCTATAAATTGTTTTCCATAAATAAGATGGAAACGCAGGTGTTAAGCTACATATTGTTTTTGCATAACCTTGGCCAATAAATCTTGGCAGACCTTGCTGATAATTTTCTCATCGGTGTAGAGTTCATGCCCAAAACCCTTCACAACTTCAACATCTACACCAATTTGATCAGACCATGTAGATAATGGCCTAAACTCATCATTTTGTCCATAAAGCAGTTTAATACCCGCTGCTGCCGGCCTCTCGCTCTCAAAACGCAATCTGGTACTGGAAGTAGTATATAACGATTTTAAGGGCAAGCCTTTAAGCGCAGCTTTCCAGGCTATGGAACCACCAATACCAAAAGTCAAATAATGACTGGGCTCCGTTTCCTTTTTAAGCAAATGGGCAACCGCAGTTTCCACTCCCCCATCAATAAATTCCTTGTGGATATTTTCAGGAGAATTTACCTCCAAACTTATATTTGCCAAATGCTGACAATCATAAAAGGTAATATCATAATACTGTTGCAAATAACCCAAATAGGAGGTAATCCATAGCCCTTTTTTAGAACCCCACATATCTGATAATATCACTAATCTGTTCGCCATAATAAAAAGTATAAATTGTTAAAGGGAAACATTTAATACCTCTAAATTGAACATATTGACCGTTTAAATCACATTTATTTGTTCATCTGAAGCAATTCCTCGATATAATCCCTTTTATTGGACAATCTTGGAATTTTATGCTGCCCTCCCAACTTATCTTTTGATTTTAGCCAGTCATAGAATAGGTTTTCCCTGGCAATATGAACTTTGGGAAGTTTTAAAGTAATGTTGTTATAACGCTTGGCCTCATAATCCGAATTCAAGGATTTTAGTGCATTATCTAGAATTTCGGTAAAATAAGCCAGTTCTTCGGGAGCCTTTCTAAACTCTATTATCCACTCATGGGCACCTTTTTCCTTGCCTTCCATAAATATCGGCGCCACCGTATAGTCCTTTATTTCGGACCCCGTTTTTTTACAAATGGTCTTCAAGGCTTCTTCAGCATTTTCTATGATCAACTCTTCCCCGAATACATTAATATGATGTTTGGTTCTTCCGGTAATCTTGATCCTATAGGGATTGGTAGAGGTAAACCTCACCGTATCACCTATTTTATACCTCCACAGACCCGCATTGGTAGTAATTATTACCGCATAGTTCCTATCCACCTTCACATTCCATAACGGCAAGGTGATCTGCTCACTTGTACCGTAAGTTTCCATAGGAATAAATTCATAGAAAATTCCATAATCCAGCATCAGTAAAAGATCGTCCGCATTATTTCTATCCTGAATGGCAAAAAATCCTTCGGAAGCATTGTAGATTTCATAGTAATTAAAGTTTTTGCGCGGTAAGAGTCTGGAATATTGATCCTTATAGGGGTTAAAGCTTACCCCTCCATGAAAATATACTTCCAAATTTTCCCAAACCGTAAAAAGGTGTTCCTTTCCTGTTTGCTCCAGGACATTATTTAGGAGCACTAACATCCATGATGGCACTCCGGCCAAGCTGGTTACGTTTTCCTGAACACTTTCCCGGATGATGGCCTGTAACTTAGTCTCCCATTCGCTCATCAGGGACACCTTGTTACTAGGGGTACTGCTCAGTTCTGCCCAGAATGGCATATTATCTATAAGAATGGCAGAGAGATCACCAAAAACAGTACCATTATCCTGATAGAGTTCCTTACTCCCGCCCAATCGCAAGCTCTTGCCCGTAAACAACTGCGAGTTTTCATTGTTGTTTAAATATAGACAGAGCAGATCCTTACTGGATTTATAATGGCAATCCTCCAAAGCCTCGGAACTAACGGGTATAAACTTGCTCTTAGCATTTGTAGTACCACTACTCTTAGCGAACCACTTAATGGTTGTGGGCCAAAAGATATTTTGCTCCCCCCTTCTAGAACGCTCTATCATAGGTTCCACCTCCTCATAGGAGACTATAGGTACCCGCTCTGCAAAGGTTTCATAACTGGCAATAGATTCAAAATCGTACTTCCTTCCCATTTCGGTATCCTCGGCAAAGGACAATAACTGGTGCAACACCTCATCCTGCACCTCCTCAGGGTACTTTAAAAAAAGTTCAATCTGATGATATCGCTTTTTCAACAGCCAAGAAGCAATGGAATTGAATAATGTTATTGGCATTTTTAGGTATCTTTATCGCTGTTTAAAGCAGGGTTTTGAGCTAAGTGCCTGTTATAGAATTTATGAATGCTTTTTTTATGCCTGTTTTTGCACAATATCTTGTAAAATTTACAACACTAGCCGTTGCTAGGATTATAAATTTACCTTAAAAAAGTATCAAAAATGACATATAAAAATTATAACTATAAATTCCTAAACAAGCTCTAAATTAAATCGGCTAAAAATAGCTTTAATTGAATTCATATTCAAATTGATTTTACGTTAAGCAGAAAAAATATGCAGTATCAAGGAGTTTTAAGAAAAATGCAAACCGAACTGGCAGATCCCATTCAATATTACCTAATATTTGATGGTGACTTTTTAAATCTGAACCAGGTATTGAACAAGGAACTTACAATTTCCTTTATAAAATATCAATGTCTAAATTGCGGGGAAGATCGCCCAATTTTCAGACAAGGTTTCTGCAGAACCTGCTTTTATGAAATTCCTACAGCCGGGGATTGGATCATGAGGCCGGAATTAAGTACGGCACATCTGGGCAAGGAAGACCGTGATCTAGAATATGAAAAAAAGGTTCAGTTACAGCCGCACATCGTTTATCTTGCCAATTCCAGCAATATCAAAGTAGGCGTAACACGCAAATCGCAGGTACCCACTAGATGGATAGACCAAGGTGCCCATGAGGCTATAGAAATTGTTGAAGTCCCCAATCGTTATTTGGCCGGTGTTACCGAGGTTGCTTTAAAGGAGCACATCGGCGACAAGACCAACTGGCGTAAAATGTTGACCAACAATGTAGATGATGAAGACCTTGTGGAATATAGAAATAAATTAAAAAAATACATTCCGGAAGAGGCGGCCACATATTATATAGAGAGCAATACAGAGACCCATCTAGAATTTCCCGTGCTACAATACCCTCAAAAAGTAAAAAGTCTTAACCTGGACAAAACACCAACCTATAGCGGAGTCTTAAAAGGCATAAAAGGGCAATATCTAATTTTTGAAGACAGTACGGTCTTTAATGTCAGGGGAAGTGAAGGATACGTTGTTAGTTTGGAAGTGAAGTAGATCATATACGTGGAAAACATTGATTTTCATGCCATTTATCATTAAATTGTCCTTGTAGTTGGATTACCCCAAAATTACCAATTGGGATAAGAAGGCTGGTTTATTCAATCCCTATTCCTTATCGGTTTAGACCCTTAAACCTAAACTCATAATAATTTATTTCCAATTAATACAATGGCACCAAATATGAGTAATGAACACATTCCCACCTTATCCAAGGACCAAAGCCCAATTTCTATTTTTTGGTTTAGAAGAGACCTTCGAATAGAAGATAACACGGCACTGGCAGAAGCATTGGGCAAGGACATCACCGTTTTGCCCATATTTATTTATGATCGCCTTATTTTAAACGAATTGCCCGAAGATGACGCCAGAGTAAATTTCATCCATCAAACAATTTTCAAAATAAAAGAAACCTTAAAAAACCATGGCTCGGACATTTTGTGTTTGGACGGCGAACCGGTATCAATTTGGAAGGATTTGATTTCCAAATTTAATATAGTTGCCGTTTATACCAACCGTGACTACGAACCTTACGCCATTGGCAGGGATAAGGAAATTTCCGAAATGCTGGCCGAAAAGGATATCCCCTTTTTTAGTTTTAAGGATCAAGTAATATTCGAGGAAAACGAAATTGTAAAAGGCGATGAAGAACCCTATACGGTTTTTACGCCCTATAAGAATAAATGGCTCGCGAAATTTGAGGAGGAAAATAACATATCACTTAGGACCCCCAAACTGGACAACCTTATTAAAGGAGATTACCCATACTTATCTTTGGAAAATATCGGTTTTAAAAAATCGGATATTGAGGTACAGGACTTTGACCTGACCCAATTACATCTTTATGCGGACCAAAGGGATTTCCCGTACGAAGACATCACCAGTCACCTCAGTCCCCATTTAAGATTTGGAACCATAAGCGTAAGACAGGTAATTGCCCAGATTGATAAAAAGCATGCCGTTTTTTTAAGTGAACTCATTTGGAGGGAATTCTTTATGCAAATTCTATTTCATTTTCCCCATGTTGTAACCCAAAATTTCAGATCCAAATATGATGGTATCCAATGGAGGAACAACAAGGAAGAGTTTAGACTTTGGTGTGAAGGAAAAACGGGATATCCCATGGTGGATGCCGGCATGAGGCAGCTGAACAAAACCGGTTTTATGCACAATCGGGTACGGATGATTACTGCCGGTTTTCTCTGCAAACATTTATTGATAGACTGGACGTGGGGAGAAAGTTATTTTGCCAAAAAATTATTGGATTATGAATTATCCTCCAACAATGGAAACTGGCAATGGGCTGCCGGAACAGGATGTGATGCAGCTCCCTACTTTAGAATTTTCAACCCCTTATCACAGCAAAAAAAGTTTGACAAGGATTACAAATATGTAAGAAAGTGGATTCCTGAATTTGACTCCTTTGAATACCCGGACCCAATAGTTGAGCATAAATTTGCCAGGGAAAGAGCTTTGAAAGCGTATAAAATCGGAATTGATTCCTAAAAAAAAAGCAGTTTCCCAAATCTTTAAATCCCCTTAAATGATTTTTTTGATTTAGCGTTAACCATGGTTATGGAGTTTAGCTCGTTTAAACGAGGATAAAGTGAACCTTTCTGGAAAAGAGAGAGTCTAAATTTAATTTTGTCTGAAGTATTTTTTGGGCACCAGCAGCATCCCGAAACATTCCCCTTCTTCCTTGCCCATATTTTTATGATGAATTTTGTGTGCCTTCCTTAACCCCAGCAAATACCTGTTCTTGATGTTTTTAAACCATTTAAATCTTTGGTGAATTAGTACATCATGTACCAAAAAATATGCCATACCATAAAATAGGATCCCCAGACCAATAAAGAATAAATAGTTAAGGGCCGGGGTTACTCCAAAATAAAAAAGCGCAATACTAGGAATGGCAAAAATCACAAAAAAGGCATCGTTTTTTTCAAAAACATGAGGGTATTTAGGCTCGTGGTGGTCGGCATGTAAAACCCACAAAAAACCGTGCATCACAAATTTGTGAGTACACCAGGTTACCACTTCCATCACTATAAAAGTCAACACAGTTGTAAGAATATACAATACTATTTCCATTTGCCTTTTTTTAATATCACTCATTTCTTATTTAAGGATTTTGTTCCAATCTGAGACTAAAGGAAAGTCCTTATACTTAATGACTAAACTACTTATCCCTAGAAACACAATACCTAAAGGAGGTGATTTCGATTGATTTTTAATTGTTAATAGGTTGTTTGAGGTAATGTTGTCCGGTCGATCCTGCCTTCCGCAGGCAGGCGCATCCCGATAGTTATCGGGAGAGACTTCAATTTAAAAATATAACTGCCTAAAACCTCTCGACTGCGCTCGAGGAGACAAAAACATTGATTTTAATTAATTGACAATCAATTATTTGCATTAAAATTAAAATCGAGCTCAAGTTAAATAGCGTTTAACTTGTACCTCACATAGCCCTTGGCCAATATCACCATTTTCATAGGATTGGATATATGAATTCTGCCGCTCAGTATTTTTTCGGATTTGGTGTTTTTTAGTTTTTTCAGCAGGTTGGAATAATACTTATAGGCAATATAGACCCCTAACCTACTTTCTATAGGTAATTGAACCAAACCTTTATAGGCTTTTTTAAAGTCCTCCTCAATTTCTGTGATGATTTCCCTTTTTACCTCATCGGTCAATTCCTTTTGCTGTACATTGGGAAAATAGGACCTGCCCAAACTTTCAAGATCCTGTTTTATATCCCTCAAAAAATTTACCTTTTGAAAGGCGGAGCCCAGGTATTTTGCCGAAGATTGAAGGGAATTGAATTTCTCGTCATCATTGTCTACAAAAACCCTTAAACACATGAGACCCACCACATCGGCCGATCCATAGATATAATTTTCGTAAGCCTCCTTGGTCGTATATTCAGAAACCTCAAGATCATACTTCATACGTTCCAAAAAAACATCGGCGTATTCATAAAGTTCATATTTATGCACTACCTCCTGAAACGAATTTATAATAGGATTTAAACTAATTTTTCTTTTTAAGGAAAGTTTATATTCTTTGATAAATTCCGCTAGTAATTCTTCTTGATCATAATCGTGAAAGGAATCCACAATCTCATCAGCATACCTAACAAAACCATAAATGGCGTAGATTGCCGGTCTTATTTTAGGCGAAAACAGCCTAATACCCAAAGAAAAGGAAGTACTATAGGTATGGGTAACCAATTTACTACATTTTATACTGGAAGAATCGAAGAGCGCTTTCAAAATTTAAGATATTTAATTTTTTAATAATACCAATATGATAAAGAATAAAGTGAAACTGACGACCATTTAATGGCCGTCAGTCTCGGTAACCAAAATAAAGCACTAACCCTAATCTTAATGCAATAGGGCATCTATTGCCTCTTGTGGTAACAATACTTTATCAATTACATGTACTACTCCGTTACTAGCAGCGATATCAGCTGGTGCTACAGCTGCGTCCACATCGGTTTTATCCTGAATGAACACCCCACCTGTTAAGTTAACAGTTACGGATTCGCCCTGGGCGGTCTCTACCATTTGTCCATTGGACAGATCTGTGGAATAGGCCGCTGTTCCGGCAATTACGTGATATTTTAAAATCTGTGCCAACAATGCTTTTTCCTCGGGAGTATCGAAATCGCCCAAACCGTTGTAATCATCACCCAATGCATCCAATAGGGCAGCAAAGGCGGTATCGGTAGGTGCGAACACTGTAAAGGGACCTTCTGTCTGTAACAGGTCTACCAAACCGGCATCTGCCTGTACCAATGCTCCTACCAAAATAGATAGAAATTCGGTGTCCATTGCCAATTCCACAATATTTGGTGTTGGTGGCATTAGAGCATCCAATGCCTCCTGTGGCAATAATACTTTATCAATTACATGTAC